>JAUVWO010000087.1 GCA_030604065.1 Methanomassiliicoccales archaeon
GTTCTTTAGTCCGGCGCCGGTTATTACCGGGATGTCTGCTATTGCGTGGACTGCATTGATTGTGTCGGTTATGAGTTCGGGCTGTGCAGTTGACACGGAAATGTCGCCACCGATGAGCTCAGGCGGCTCCACGGCAACGAAATCGGGACGGAAGAATGCCGCTGCCCCCGATGCCTTGGCCGAAGCGGCACACACGATGGTGGTGAGACCTATCTCGCGGCAAGTGGCCACTGCTGATTCCAGGTCGGAAAGCCTCATGCCGTGCTCGGAATGGTTGAGAAGGGTACCGACAGCACCGGCCGATCTGACCATCTGCGGCGTAACCCATCCGGTAGCCGATCCAGGCGATCGGGCGTTCACATGCTGGGAGAAGACTGGCAAGTCGAGCATGGAGGCCACTCTGGATAGTTCGACGACCGGCGGACAGGCCACCATGGTGACCCCGGTCTCCTCGGCCACTTCAGCCATGGCCTTGGCTATGGATATGGAGTTGGCCCCCTCCACTTCGGAGTAGGCCTTGAAGTTGACAACGATCAGAACATCACTCAATGTCCACGAACCTCTGTTTGAGGGCCTCAAGGACCGAAGGCCTGGTCGTGTACTCCATCTCCTCCGGGGCCAGGATGGCGGGCATGAATGGGCCATGACTGCGTATGAACTTGCTGGCCTTGACCGCGTTTACCCTAGCCGTGTCCCACACGGAGCCGGCGAAGAAGTCGATGGGCTGGTGCACGCCGGGGGAAGTTGCCGGATCCTCTGTTCCCTGGAAGCGGCCCTCGTTGATCTGGAACCCGAGGCAGCATATCCGCGGCGGGCCGTCGAAGTAGGTCGGATCGGAATCATCCACAGAGCAGGGATACAGGGCGCCATAGTGGGAGCCACGCATCCAGCCAGCCACCAACATGGTGTTCATGTATGGCTGCAGGTACTCGCCCACCGCTGGGAACCCGCTCTGGGCCCTGACGATGCACACCGGGTCATCCTTGCCCACGTACTTGCCGGCAGTGAGGTTCAGCTTGTCGGTGGAGATCACGGCGGCGGTGCCGAGGTCCCCGTGGCGGGAGTTGATCCTCTTGATGGCATAGCGGGAGGTGTCGCCAATGAGGGAGAGGATCTTGTAGCTCTCCTCCGGGGCGACCATGTTGACCTTCTTGGAATCCACCACATCGTGGATCTCGAATTCGAAACCCTTGGTGGCCCGGGGGTCGATGACCAGGCCGGTGGTGGTGAACGGATCCATGAAGATGCGGCTCAGCGGCAGGGAGTATGCCGAAGGTTCGGTCTTGTCTGCCATGAAGAACAGCATCGGCTCGGAGCCTCGCTCCTTGAAGGTGATCTCCGCGGTCCCGGGTCCGGCACCTTTGACATTACCGGAGAACGCATCGGTCAGTATGTCCTGGCCAGCGGCGTATAGCTTCATGGACTTGGCCAGTCTGGTGGCCTCCTGGAACGCGTCCCAACCGAGCCAAAGGACCCCACTATAGACTAATCACCTCAATAGGGACCTGAACATATTGATATCGTCCCCTACACGGGTGACATAGTAATCTATCAGCGTACCAGATTTGACACCCTCGGCAAGGATCGCGTCGCAACTCTCCATCATCTTAGGATGGGGGCGAGAGTGGCCCACTACAGAGCCAACGTCCGCCTTGATGATTGAAACTGTGATATTCTCAGACATGGAAGCATCCTTCCTGACAGTTTCCATGATGGGAGGTCGGCATATAAATTATTTCATGCTGGTGTTCGGTTGATTGAACCAGCGATGCTATGACCTACTCGACCACAATGGCATCCACTGGACAGGCGTCAGCGGCATCCTCCACACCACTCTTTAAGTCGTCGGGCACATCTCCGCTGAATGGCCCCTCTCCTCTGAATTCGGCCCGCAGGTTCGATGTACCGTCGGCACCCTCTTCGAACACGTCCGGACATTCATCCTCGTAGCACACTCCACAGCCAACACATTCTTCTTTGTCTATGGTGACCTTGACCATGTTGGGGACAATCTGCCTGTACAGGCTTATAACCTTCGCCGTTCTTTGACCATCACCCTTTTATCCCCCCATATCATCCGAGGCCCGGAGCTCGCATGACGATTGCATATATGCTCAGCGACGAGATCGTCGAGGAAGATCACGGATCGAAAGTGACTGTCAGGGGGTGGGTCCAGGACATCCGGAACCTGGGTGGCATTTCGTTCATCGTACTCAGGGACAGATCGGGCACGCTTCAGCTCACGCTGCCGAAGAAGCGTACCGATCCCGATGTGTTCGGGACCCTGACCACCATCAGTCGAGAGTCGGTGGTGGAGGTTACTGGAACGGTCAAGGGAACCGAGCAGACCGACAATGGTTATGAGATACTGCCCGAGGCGGTCCGGGTGCTCAACATTGCCGAGACCCCGTTGCCCATGGGGGTCGTCGACAAGGTATCGGTGGAGATGGATACCCGGCTGAACAACCGTTTCATGGACCTGCGCAAGCCCGAGATCAGGGCCGTGTTCGAATTGAAGAGCCTGATCCTCGATCTGCTGGGCGGCCACTTGCGTACCCGTGGCTTCCTGGAGGTGAACACCCCCAAGATGGTGGGTAGCGGCGCTGAAGGTGGCGCCACCCTGTTCCAGATCGAGTACTTTGGCCAGAAGGCCTACTTGGCCCAGAGCCCTCAACTGTACAAGCAGATGCTGATGTCCACCGGCATCGATCGGGTGTTCGAGGTCTCTCCTGCTTTCAGGGCCGAACCCTCCGACACCGTCAGGCACGTGTCTGAATTCATATCCTTTGACGGTGAGATGGCGTTCATCGAGCACCAGGAGGATGTGATGGATGAGATCGAGCTGTGTACCCAGTTCCTCATATCAGGGGTCATGGAGGAAGGCAAGCACCTGTTGGACTCGATCGGTGCAGAGGTGACCATGCCCCGAGCTCCATACCCCCATCTGACCTACACTGAGTGCTTGGACATGATCAACGATAACGGACTCTCCCTACCCATGGGTGCGGACCTGGGCACAGAGGGCGAGAAGATGGTGGGCGAGATCATGAAAGAGCGTGGTTATGATATGTACTGGATCAAGGAGTATCCCGAGGCGGAGAAGCCGTTCTATATCATGGAGAAGGAGGATACCCCGTTCTCATATTCCTTCGATCTTGACTACCGCGGGCAGGAGATATCCTCTGGTGGACAGAGGGAGCACCGCCCCGAAGTGCTGGCAGAGAGGATGCGTAAGAAGGGGCTGGATCCGGTCAGCTTCAATGATTACATGGCAGCGTTCCGCTTCGGCATGCCGCCGCATGGCGGCTGGGGTCTTGGCCTGGAGCGATTTGTGGTCAAGATGCTGGATCTGCCCAACATCCGTGAGGCCATCCTGTTTCCGAGGGATCGCAACCGGCTCACACCGTGAGCCACTTTCAATCCCCTCTCCCAGTGGTTTATAACCATAGAACCCCTGACCATAGATATGGGGGATGCGTTCGAACGGGAGCTGAAGCGTCTGCTGTCCTATGAGGACAAGGCGATGGGCACCATGCTCAAGACCTGCGATGCCGATGAGACTCGAGGATATCGGACTTTGGATCGCTACCCATTCGTGGTCATTCGTGCGGCGGGGTCGCTGGGTGTGGACCTGGTGGCCATACGTGGAGACCTGGCCCTCCCTATAGAGGTCAAGAGCTCAGCCACCGACACCCTGCGATTCTCGCGCAACCAACGATTGACCGAGCAAGCCGATCATATGAGGGATGAATGTCTGCGGGCCGATCTGGTGCCGATATACGCATTCCGGTTGAAGGGTCGCCGTGGTGATCCATGGAGGATATTCACCTTACCAATGGATTCCGTGGAGGGGAGGCTGGGTCTGATACAGAGGCGGCTTCCGACCATCGAGGAGAACGGTAACGGCAACCTCATCATGCGGTGGAATGACGGCATGAAACTAAGCCGTTTCATCGAGTACCTGGCGTTCCTGTCCAAGCCCGAGAGTGACGGGACCGCCCATCAGCACTCATAGGGCTCATCATCTCATTACGATCAGCCAGTTCGCTCGTCACCTGGGGCCGTCTGAGCGGCATGGTCCCGCCGGCCAGCCTACTGGCGTCGGCATGGATAAACGTTCCGTTAATATACCGCCCAGGGAATGTATCTTCGGCGATGATGGATGTCGGAAAAGTTCGAGCGTGACCTGCGTGTGCTGATGAGCAGACTATGCAAGGACTCAGATCAGAAGACCAAGGATGAGCTGGGAAGGCTCTTCGAACGTCTGGTGGAGCTCAGGGAGCACAACCTTCTGAAGATCAACCACTCGGTCCTGGAGATGGTGGTCGCCAAGAATCTGATACAGCAGGGGCATGATGACGTTCTCATCGAGCACGACATTGATGGCATCACCTGTGATGTGTGCGCGGTCAAGGACGGAGAGATTGTCATTGTGGAGGTTGAGACGGGATACGTTCCACCCAAGCATGCACTGGACCCGGTGGACTACATCATCGCAAGGATCGCCTCCAAGATAGCCCGATACTCCAACCATTGCGATCGCTTCATTCTCGGGGCCCCTCCACATTACGTCATGCCGATACCAGAATGCCTGGCGGTGGATCACCGGTTCCGAAGTTCTCGGGACATCGAGTCGGTCAAAAGGTATTGCGACATGTATTACTCCAGCCCACCGGTCAGCATGGAGGAGATCGAGGGCGCCCGTATCGACTCGGTCCACATAATCGAGGTGGAGAACCTCCGCATCAAGGAACAGGATGCTATGAGCTACATCAAGCGGGCGGCCTACTGGTATCGTTGAAGGAAGCGACCATTTTTATACGCCCTTACAAATCAACTCGTCATGGCTACACTGGAGGCTGTGGCATTTCTGGGCATGGTGGCATTCATCTCCCTTTCAGGAGCCATAATGCCCGGTCCGGTATTGGCCGGAACGGTCTCCCGTAGCTACTCCGATGCCCACGCCGGGGCCAAGGTGACCGTAGGGCACGCCTTTATCGAATTGCCGTTGATGGCATTGGTTGCCCTTGGAATTGGAACATTATTGGACGCCGATCGGGTCATGGTGGTAATCGGTCTGTTGGGCGGTTCCATGCTTTTGTACATGGGGTATGGCATGTTCCGTCAGGATCCCGATGAAAGGGTCGAGGGGACGGAAGACGGCAGGGGAGCGGTCGCAGTGGGTTTCCTTACCACTGCGGCCAATCCATACTTCTACATCTGGTGGGCGACGGTTGGTGCAGCCTTGGTACTCAGTGCAATAGAGATATCGTGGCTATTGTTGCCCGCGTTCGCGTTGGTGCACCTATGTGTCGATCTGATATGGTACGAAGGCCTTTCCATAAGCATCCACAGATCCAGGGACCTGATGGGGGGCCGGGGATTCCAGATGCTGTTCTGGGGCTGTGGCGCCGTCATGGTGGTCTTCGGGATCTATTTCCTGTACAGTGCCATTTCGATACTTCTATGAGATGATGGAGCTTCCACTATCTGTTGATGTATGACTGTGTGGCTAGCATCGGTGAGGAAGATATACCGGTTCTTGACATATCTCAACCCTTGTATTGGCAGTAGCATCTCTCTGAAATAATAATCACAAACCATTTCGTGAAACGGTAATGGTGTAAATGAACAAAACAAAATTGTATATCGGGTTTTTCAGTCTGAAGTGATGTTGCTCAGAAAATCGGATGACCGTCAGTAAAATGTTCATTTGAACCCGAGTTTGACACTTAGCGAGAACTGAGTGTCAATTCGTCCTTCTCTATGAACATTTTGCATAGGTAGAAA
>JAUVWO010000026.1 GCA_030604065.1 Methanomassiliicoccales archaeon
GTCGCCCAGCAGGTTGAAGCCCAGCACGAACATGAAGATCGCCATCCCAGGGAATGTGACCATCCACCAAGGAGTATACCACTGCCCCTCGTACAGTACCCGACTCATGAAGTACTCCTGGCCATCAGAGACCATTCGACCCCATTCGGCATAACCGGTCGGTGGTCCGAAACCTATGTAGGATAGGCCAGCAGCGACCAGCACCACGGCGCCGAGGTCCATGGTCATGGAGACCAGCATCGGGGCGAAGGAGTTGGGGACCACGTGCTTGAACATTATGCGGCTCTTCTTAGCACCTATCGCCCGAGCCGCCTCGATGTAGATCTCCTCCCTTATGGTCAGGACCTGGCCTCGAACCAAACGTGTATACGGTGGCCACCAGACGATGGCCAAAGCTAACATGATGTTCTCGATGCTTCGATCCAGGACGGTCACCACCGCCATCGCCAGTATCAGACCGGGGATGGATAGGAATACGTCGCATACCCTCATGATCATCTCGTCGATCCAGCCACCATAGTATCCGGCGATCACGCCCAACAGCACCCCGATGGCGGCGGAGACCACTATAACGGTCAGTGCCATTTGTATAGAGACCCTGGCCCCCCACACCACCCCGTAGAATATGTCGGCGCCAAGGTATCCAGCTCCCATCAGGTATTGCTTGGGTTCTCCGTCGTATGAACCCCAACCAAATGGTGGTATCGGCCTGAAGCGGTCATCCAGTGGGATCTCCAGTGGCTTGTCCGCCTTACGATCAGGCGTTGGCGCCAACCACGGCGCCGCAATGGCCACCATGATGATCGATAATATGATGATTATGCCCACCACTGCCAAGGCCGACTTGCGAAGCAGGTACATGGTGAACTTCCATTCCCTAATACGGGGCTCGAACGAACGTTTGATATTGTCCACACGAGTGGACTCCCCTATCTTCGATTTGATGCTCTCAGCACCTTCACGGGTGAATCCCACAGACTCCAGGTCCTCACTACTGGAGTCCTTGAGGTCCAGGAATGATGGGTATGCCTTGCCCTCGACCTTGTATGATATGAGCTTCTCGGCATCGTTCGGTGATATGCCGACCTTGACCAGCATCGAGAGAGTCTTCGCCCTATCCTTCCTGTCCTTTTGAGCTTGTGTCTTAGCCATGGTATCACCCCAACCTGACCCTCGGGTCAAGGTATGCGTACAGCAGATCGACTACAAGGTTCGCAAGAACATAGATGACTGCGATAATGAGCACGAACCCCATGATGGACCAGCTGTCGCCCATGACTATGGACTGGGTGGACCAGGTCCCAAGACCGGGCCAAGCGAAGATGGACTCGGTCAGCACTGCACCACCTAAAAGGCCGCCGAACGACAGGCCGATCACAGTGACAGTGGGTATCATGGCATTCTTGCGGGCGTGCTTCTTGATTACCTTCTTCTCCGACAGGCCTTTGGAACGGGCCGTCCTAACGTAGTCCATGTCAAGCACCTCCAGCATGCTGGAACGCATCATCCTGGTGATGATAGCGATACTGCCGAATGCCAGGCAAACCGAGGGCAGTATAAGGTGAGATACCACATCTACGAACATTATCCAATTGCCGCTGAGCAAGGTGTCGATCGTATAGAAACCGGTGTACTTCGTGAAAGGATGTGTCAACTCGAGGACCTCGTCGGTCCTGCCCACCATCGGTAGCAGATCGAGCTTGAAGGACAACGCATATTGGAGCATCAGGGCAAGCCAGAATATTGGCAGCGAGACACCGGAAAGCGCTATAAGACGAGTGACGTGGTCAACAGGCTTGTCCTTCTTGACCGCGGACAGTGTGCCCGCCCATATGCCTATTAGAACAGCGATCCCCATGCTGACCAATGTCAGCTCGAACGTGGCAGGGAAGAATGTTGCTATAGCGGTCGTCACTGGGGCAGCAGCCACGCGGGACCAGCCCCAATCACCCTGGAGGATCCCAGAGATCCAATACCAGTACTGTACATATATTGGGTCATGTAAATGGAATCTCTCCTCGACCGCCCTGATGGCCTCATCGGACATCTTGTCTGGATTGATGTAGGCCGCGGCGGGGTTACCACCGATCCTCGTCAGCGTGAACACGAATATCGACACGCCAATGAGAACGGGTATAAGCAACAAGAGACGCTTGATGATGTACGTCCGCAACTTCAATGCCAAACACCCAGATATAGATTATTATCATAGTATAAAATCGTTGGTCGACATCCATTCATTCAGCATTCTGGCTCATCTGGACGCCATGACGGACTATATCATGAGGATGGCGCCCAGCATCCGTCATAACGTCAAAATGCGTTGATAATGTTGGAAATAAAAAAGAAAAAGGTTTGGTTGGCCTTTCAGGCCTTTGCCATGGCGAAGTAATACAGTCCGCAGTACATCGGGTTGAAGTAGTACCCGGACACCCATGCGCGCTCAACGTGGAAGTTGGTCGCCTGGGCGGTCCAGCAGTAGTACGCTTCACCGTACACTCCCATGGATATGTCCTCATACAACTCGGCCCTGACGGTCTCGTTGAGCTCGAAAGCCGCATCGAGGATCATGTCGGACAGGGTCTCATTGAAGATAGAACACCTCTGTGCGTAGGTCCCATCCTTGTACAGGAACGGGTTGACGTAGTTGTCAGGATCGGCGTAGTCAGGAGCCCAGCCCAGGAAGAACACGGGCAGAGCCCTGTTCCGCACAGCGGGCAGATATGCACCAGACCAGTCAAGTGCACTCACGGTAGATTCGATGGAACCGTTGATCAGACCCTGGCTGCCTAGTCTTTCCAATCCGGTCTGGAACAGGATGCAAGCTGCCTCACGCCCAGTGTTGCCGGCGTTGTAGCCGAAGGTCAGGGTGATGTCCGCATCGCCCCACACTGTGGCACCGAACTCCTCCTGATATTCCACGGGTATCTCGGCGTGGTTCAGGAACCAAGCGGCGAGGGTCAGGTTGTAGTCGTACGTCGGAACATCAGCGGGATAGCCCCACATGCCGTTCGGAATGACGCCGTTGGGCTGTTCGGCAGTGCCGAGCAGAATGTTCTCTATGTACGAGTCATAATCGAACGCATGCACCATTGCCATCCTGACGTTCTTGTCGGCGAAGAAGGTCGCAGGGACGTTGAAGTCCATGTTGAGCTCCTGCGCCTGGGTCAGGTTGATGTCCTGGTTGAAGCCGATGAAGTCCATGTTGAATGTCGACATGCCTTCCACGATCCTCAGGTCATCGTAGCCACGAACATCATCCGTATGCTGCCTGGGGATGTATACGCAATCGGCGTTGCCGGAGAAGAGAAGCATCTCACGGGTATTGACGTTCTGAACCTTCTTGAGCAGGACATGCTTCAGGGAAGCGGGGCCCTGCCAATAGTCGTCGAACCTGTCCAGCTGGATGTACTGGCCCTTGACCCACTTGTTGAGCATGAAAGCACCAGTGCCGCACATGTTCACGGCCATGAAATCGTTGCCGGGAGTGCTGTCCTCAGACACGAACTGGGTGCCACCGTTGTCCATCACGTATTTCTTGGAAACGATGGATGCGACGGTGTAGGCCATGCAATAGATGAAGGCCGGATAAGCACTAGTGAGGTTGAGCTGGACGGTCATGGTGTCCGAGGCCCAGATGGCAGCATCAAGGTCGGCCTGAGAGACCTCGGTCTCCGGAACGTAGTCAGGTATCAGTACCTGGCCTAGGATCCAACCGGGGCCCCATCCGTCATTGATGATCAGAGGCCTCTCCAGAGAGTACTTGACATCCTCGGAGGTCATGATCTCACCGTTGTGGAACATCACGTTCTCCCTCAGGTGGAAGATGTACACGGTACCGTTCTCAATTATGCCACCGTTGTCCACAGTGGGCACCTCAGTGGCCAGCATGGGCTTCAGAATGGCAGCGCTGGCACCGTCGTACCAGACCAGGGTCTCATAGACGTTCTGAATTATCTCGCCGCCGGATGTCTCATAGTCCACCGCATAGTCCAGGTACTCGGGCTCGCCGATGGAGGCCATGATGAAGATATCAGGATTCCTGACATCACCAGATGTGGCGCTCTCGGTCACCACGATGGTGATTATGAACCTGCTGATCTCACCGTTGCTACCGGTGAATGTCACAGTGCATGCAAAGATCGAGTTGTCACCCGCCGCATAGGTATGGTTCTTCAGGGTGGCAGCATCGTTGGTCTCATTCGTCGCATCCCAGGTGGCGTTGGTAGCATCAAACCAGACACCATCACCGAAATCCCAATTGAACTCAGCGACGAACTCCAGGCTCTCGGCACCTTCGTCATCGTAGCCCAGAGAAGACTGGGCATCGAAAGAAACGAGGGTTTCGGACTCTACCTGCTGAAAATCAGAGGCGACCACAGCGTAGGGCTTATCGGTCCCTTCGGCGTTGGTGACCTCGATGGCCAGCGGAGAGGCCCAATTGGCCTTGCTGTCATCGGCACCATCGACCTTGAGAATCACTAGATAGCTACCAGGGTAATCGAACGTCTTGGTCACTGACTCATCGTCATCCATCTCAACGGAGGAGCGGTCACCGAAATACCAAGTGTACTTCTCGACCACACCATCCGTATCCTCGAAATCAACGGAGAACGTCACTGCTTCACCAGCAGTGACAAGCTCCGAATCCGCCGAAATGGAGACGTCAGGTAGCTTCTTGTCCTCTCCCACGAGAAGGAATGCTCCCGCAATAGCGGCAACCACCAGGATCAGCACGATAACTATTGCTATGATCTTGGTGGAAGAACCTTTTGAGCTATCCTCCATGGGAAGGGTCCTGTTGCCTTCACCTTCCATAATTCTTTCCTCCTTTTACTCCCTCTGACTGGAATATGTGAATGGAGTCGTTTGGGAGATGATATTTGTAGAGTTTTGTTATTATAAATAAATATCGTAATTCATTTGGTAAAACGGTTTAAATTTTTAGATATGTAAGAAATATTACCCATGTATTTTAGGAATGACATATTTGTATATAATTTGTGTAATTAACAGTAAGGAAAAAACCTTGGTTTCAATAGACAGACGATAGCATGACTCATCAAACAATGGATACAGGACGCCGTGCCTGGTCAATGATGGCGAGCAACCTGTCTGCCCACCTAAGTTTCCTAGCCTTATTGGCTGCAGAACCATGGTAGGTGACCGCCTCGGAGGTATCGAATCCCAGTAGCCTGATGTGCCTTGACCCGAAATGGGCGGCCATCATGGCCGCCCTGTCTCCATCGGTAAAACCCCCGTAATTGTGTGTGCCCTCCACCGGACATGCCTGCATGGTCAGGTGAATGGAACCATCTATATGGGGTAAGATGTCGACCATCAGATCACGGTTATCTCCATGCGCATGAATCACCAGCACGGTGCCAGTGGCACTGCAGTCGATGTGCGCCTGACTGCTGCCATCGAGATCGGTCACCAGGACATCGGGGGAAAGGTCCGACCGAAGGACCCTATCGATGGCGGACCCCGCCACCACCATGGTGCCTTCCACCCCATAAGCCTCGATGTCAGCCTCCAGACATCTTGAGGCGCCCAGGATGGTCACCGTTCCTGACATCAACGACCTGATCTCCTCGGTGCCGATGATGTGATGTCCCTGAGAGAGCTTTATCAGCTCCTCCCCGGCCAGAGCGTCCTCGGCCATTGACAGACCCAGATCATCCACAATCTGCCGGTACCAGGGTTCCCAATCATCGAACTCCATCGTGGATCACTCGATCTGCAGCGCCTCGGTCGTCTCCTCGCCGTTCCCTACGACAAGATCCCTGAACGAAGTGTTCAACAGCCCTCCGAAGACCGCCATCAGGAAACCAACTATGACCTCCAGGAATATGAGCGTGGTCTCTATTGGATAATAGCCAAACAGGAATCTTACCGCATCTATCGCCCCCTGGGCAATGAAGGCGATCGCGAACACCTCTACCGAAGCCACAAGATAGGTGGCGTTGAACCGGCCCTGGGACATATACAGGTTGACGAACCTCCCAGTCTCATAGGAAAGGAATGCGAAGCAGAGCAGCCATAACAAGTTGCCAACGAAGAGCAGCAACTGGTTCAGTGGATCGACCCCTCCATCCTTTAAAGCAGCATCGGCCCCGAACACTATGCCCGCGAACACCAATATCACCGAAAGTATGGCGAATGGTATCATCTGGCTGCCGGACTTCACCGCCCTGGCGAACTCGTTCTTGAACCTTTTGAAACGCATGCTCAGGTCATAGATGTAGTATATCAGGTACAGACCCAGGATCAAGGCGATGCTGCCCCCGGCCATCTGCGATATCTTGGTCATGTCCCAGGTAAGCGAAAGATCCCACAGTTGGGGTATGACCGAGAAAAGGCCGAAAATGATGAACACCAGCGCGATAGGCGTCAGGAGCCTCATTATGATATCCTTGTCCTTCATCATCTTCATGATGATGTAATACATGCCCTCGACCCCGGGTGCCTGTTTGACATAGACCCTTCTCACCGAGTCTATTGTGGCCCGTGAGGATATGACCGGGTAGATGAACTCATCCTCTGCACCATCACTGACAAGGACCACGCGGTCGGGCTTGACCATCTCCAGCACGTTCTCGAGCTGAGTGCTGAGGATCAGATCGGACTCGTAACCAACCTTGGCGTCACCACATATGAGCGCGATCTCGGTATCGATGCCCTTGCGTACCATCTCATCGTACATCCCTATAGCGGCGAGAAGGGTATTGACGTCTGAGTCCTCGGCATCCTTGAGCCCGAGGGAAAGGGCGGCGTTGATGCTCTCCTCCCTTCCTATGATGGGACTGTTCAGCCCCGACTTCTGTCCGAAATCGTCATCCCTATCGACCGATAGGACCAGTGTCTTCATCCTCGGCTCCCAGTAGTTACTATTTAAGTATAGTATATTATTATTTTGTAGCAATTATCGCTAAAATGTTCGAGAAAATGTCCATTCTACGTGAAATGAGTGTGTTTGTCTTGAACAGGGCCTTGAATGGTTATTGGCAAAAACTGTTAAATGGTTCAACCATTATCAAACAGAGGATCGGGATGGAGAGCAAATCGGGGATCAAGGACTGTCCTAGATGCGGTCTTAGGAACAGATTGTCGTCAGTGACATGCGACTTCTGCGGATATCGGTTCGAGAGAGCCGTTGATGGATTAGAAGACTCCCTGGATTCCCTGATAGAGATGTCCCGCGAGACCGCCGTCGCAGAAGAGAGGGACTTGGTATCAGAGAAGATACTTTCAACCCTTCGTCGTCCAGAGGAGCTTGGGCACAAGGATGCATCTGCTGAGATCAGCGATGTAGAACCTACGGCGCCCGGATCATTCGTTGTTGATGATGAAGATGATATGATGGTTGCCAGCACTCTGCGCACTTCCGCTGCGATCGGGGCTTCCTTAGCCTCCAGGCAAGCCGATGCCCCCGAGATCGTAGATGATCGGCAAGGGAGAGGATCGGTCGAGAAGATAGATGAGGCATCCACGATCACTGTCGATGATGGAACGGAACCATCCAATGAGGTCGATGAACTGATACCGTTGGAGATCGAGACGGCAAAGACACCGAGCCAAGAGGATAGCGTCGTAATATCGACCTTGGTTGCATCAGAGTCTCTGTCTTCGGAACCCGCGATGGAGGACGGAACGATCGACATCGATGCGCCAACGAAGCTCGATGAGGATGTGGCCGAAGCGTCCGTATCCGCAGACATGATGGATACCGGACCAGGTCCTCAAGCGCTCGTTTCACCGACGGCCCCCCTGGCCGCGGGAGAGAGGGCATCAGCGGTCTCCAAGTCCGATGACCATATCGGCAAGGAAGCGATCAGGGGGTCCATAACGATGGCCAGAGATCGGGAGCGTGTCAGGACCTGGCTTCCACTTGCATCCGGTCTTATCATCTATGTGATATCAATAGGAGCATCGATGGCAGACATCGGTAACCAGATATCGTCTTGGGGAGGAGTGGCCTTGGGTTCCATCCTCATCGCTGCTGGACTGTTCCGGCTCTCGGGACAATGGTTCATTGGTCCGGTTGCTAGCGTGGGCATGATACTCACCGACATGGAAGATGAGGTGGAGTATGTCTGCCCAGGATGCCAAGAGATCGTCTCTTCGGAAGAGGATACTTGCCCTAACTGCAGTTCTCGCTTCGAGGTAGAGTGATATGCGCATAGTATGGCATGGCCATTCATGTTTTGAGATAAATGACGGCATCACCTTGGTCATTGACCCACACGATGGCAAGTCCATCGGCATCAAACCCCCCCATCTCAGGGCCGACATCGTCATGGTATCCCATGACCATTTCGACCACAACTGTACCAGATTGGTCAAAGGGGAACCCGTGGTGATCACCGGCACTGGAGGCCGAATGGTCAAGGGCATATCACTGAGAGGCATCCGAACCTACCATGACGAGGTCAGTGGTGGGAAGAGAGGTGAGAATACAGTGTTCCGTTTCACCGTGGACGGGGTCACCTTCGTCCACCTCGGTGATCTGGGTCATGAACTGAACAGTGATGATGTTCGGGCCTTGGGTGACGTTGACGTGTTGTTCATCCCGGTCGGAGGGGTGTTCACTATCGATGGATGGCAAGCGAAAAGGGTGGTGGATGCGGTCAACCCCAAGGTCGCCGTGCCCATGCACTTCAAGTTCGGCAGCCTATCGGTGGCAGTGAACAATACCGACATGTTCCTCCTAGGGATCCCTGAGAACAAAATACTCAGAGTGGGCAACGAGATAGAATTCTATCCCGAGGAACTTCCCGAGAGCATCGAATATTGGGTATTCTCCCCGTGAACTAAGCAAAATAGCTGTATCTGGCCTCAGTATAGGGAAAGGCCCTCTTCCAGCCGCCCCAGCTCGATGGGCGTGCTGTGTGATCCCACCACTGCACCTTTGCTGTTGGACACCAGACAGGCACCCACAAGCGGGACGCCATAATTCAAGGTGCCCACTTTCACATCCAGACCGAATATCTGGCGCAACCGGTCCATTTCCTCCTCGGTGGCCCTCGGATGGCAGATGACGCCCTTGTTGGTCGCCACGCAGGCGGAGCCGACCGTGGAATGGCCTGCCACCGACATCGGCACCACCTCGATGCCCAGGAAATCCTCGATCCCTTGGATAGTGGCGGTGGACATGTCCGGGTTGATTATGGCCACGTTATCGTTGAGAAGAATATTGTTACCCATGGCATTGAACCGTTCCTCGACCCGGAGCACAGGTAACGAAGCCTCGATGGCCGCGATCTCCTCGTCGGTGGTGCTATCAGCGACCACAGCTCCATTGGAGTTCATTGCCAGCAAGGTGCAGACCACGATCGTACCGGCGATGGTGGTCGTCAGCACCTCCACATCCAAGGCCTCCATGATATCACGGACCAACGCCTCGGTCAGGTTTGGAGGCACTATGGCCAGGCCCTCATTGGCGGCGCTGTGCACGCCGATGAAGTCGTTGCCATCAAAACTTGAGAGCCTGATCATGCGATATGCCTACTCCTCAGGGAGCGAGACCTCTACCAGACCGTCCTCGAACCGGATGGCCCGGATCCGGACCTTGGAGGGCGGGTTCTGTATGCCTCGGGCCCATATCAGCTCGTTGAGCTTGGTGTCGATCCATACATTCTCCTCATCCGCCTTCATGTGACGGATGACGAACTCGCGGATCTCCTTTATGGCCCTCTTGGCCCTCTTGGTCCTAGGGACGGTCTTAGTGTCCCTTAGGGGTATTGTGTAAACGCGCTCGATCTCTTCCATCTTTAACCACCTACTCCTTGAGGCTGGTTATTCTCCAGCTCCTCCGCTTGGGGTGCCGGACGAACTTGCGGTTGGTCCTCATCATGACCCAGGCCGGGACCCTTCTGTTCTGCTTGGTGGCCTTGTTCAGCCTTGCCTTCATTGCCGGGGGCTTATACCTAGTCATATCAAATCCTCTCGATGTTGATCTCTCTGCGTTGGGGGGCTAGCTTACGAAGGATCTGGCGCAGAAGATCGTCGCTCACCGGGTCGGTGATGCGACCTTGCTGTGCTAGGACGATGAGCTGATCCTCGACCATGGATGCCACGTCGGGGTAGGCCATCCTGACCGTGCCCAGGCGCTCCCTGGCCTCAGGGGTGAGTATGCCCCGCAGAATGGCCTGTTTCTGGGCATCCATCTGCTGGGCCTGCTGCTCCATGGCAGACTGCTGGGACTGTTGTCTTTGCAGGTCCGCCATCTTGCGGCGGCGTATCTCATCCAGCTCTTCGTCCATATCCTATGCCTCCTCACGCGTTCATGTCGTCGTAGACCTGCTTGGCAGCGTTGTCAAGGAGCGACTGCCCCTTGGCGCTGATGGCCCTTCCATTGCTCCTGTCCCTTTGGACGAGACCGGACGTCTCCAGCTGCATGAGGCACTTCCTAGCGATGGAACGACTGCCCCTGACGGCTCGATTGGGCTTAGCGCCTCTGTCGGCGAAACCGCCGTACTCGGCCGCGAGCCTTGTGGACCCCATCGGGCCCTTGACGTAGATCTTCCTGAGAACGGAGGCGGCCCTGGTATACCACCAGTCCTCCTGAATGGGGGCCCTCTCCACATGCCTCCCGGTCTTGACAAACTCGGCCCACTCCGGGGGCTCGATGCTTTCGAGCTCCTTCAGCTTCTGGGCAGTAACACGGATCAGATCCTGGGGGGGAACATCGTAGACAGTGACCATATTCGTCAACCTCATCTAATAGTATCATATATGATGGCGCTGAACCGGATTAATAGGATGCCCATATATAAGCGTTATGGGCACCAGCATCGGCTTGGCCGTCCACCGTACCAGTTATTATACGCAGATACATATGAAGTTTTGTGAGAACGGTCATCGCCATCACCGGCGGATCGGGCATCGCCTATGCCGTCAAACTGCTGGAGACCATCCCCGGAGAGCGGGTACTAGTGGCATCTGAGACCGCCAAGCGCATCATCGAGCACGAGTGCGGGACCAGCTTCGATGAGATCGCTTCCCGGGCGGACGTGGTGCTGGAGGATGGCGATATGTTCGCCGCCATCGCTTCTGGTTCCTACCCCTTTGACGCCATGGTCGTTGTGCCCTGCACAGAGTCCACCCTGGCCAAGATCGCCGCTGGCGTTGCCGACACCTTGATCACCAGAGCGGCAGCGGTGACCCTCAAGGAGGGTAGGCGGTTGGTGCTAGTGCCACGGGAAACGCCGTTGTCCCCCATAATGTTGGAGAACATGCTGCGACTGTCCCGCTGCGGCGACACCATCCTGCCGGCATGCCCTGGTTTCTACCATCACCCCCAAGAGATCTCGGATCTGGTCGACTTCGTAGTGGCCCGGATACTTGACCAGCTTGGGGTGGAGCAAAAGCTCGTCCCACGCTGGGGACAATGATCACTTCCGCCTCCTTAGGACCGATGGACCCCACCAATTCCACTTGCCCATCATGCTCATTATGGCGGGGACGAGATACATCCTGACCACGGTCGCATCGATGAGTATGGCAAAGGCCAGAGCGAATCCGAACTCCTGCAGCATCACCGAACCCGAGAGGGTCATTGTGGCGAACGCCCCGGCCATTATCAGCCCACATATTGTGATTATGCCTCCAGTGGCCTTGACCGAGTCTACTATGGCATCATCCAACTCCTTGCCATGATGCACCTCCTCACGGATGCGGGTGGTGAGGAATATGTCATAGTCCATTCCTAGACCGAGACATACCACGATGAGGACGATCGGCATGAGCCACAACAGCTGATCGCCGAGGACGTAGGTGAACACCAAGTTGGTCAACGCCAAGGTCCAGATGACGCTCATGAGTATCGTCAGAATGGACCGAATGGGCGTCAGCACCGCACCCAGTATCAGCAGCAGAATGGTGAAGATGAGCAGGATGGCGAACACCTCCATGTAATCGAACTCATCGGCCACAAGGGTGGATATGTCGTACATCAGGGCAGTGCCCCCGGTCAGGTAGGCGGCCTCAACGGAACCATGGGCATCGGTCTGCTCGACAAGAAGGGTCCGTATATCGGTGACCGTATCGATTGACAGCTCGGAGAACGGCTGGTCCGCCAGAGTGACCACCACCTTGGCGGATGTGCCGTCCTTGCTCATGGAGGCGTCCATGACCATCAGGTACTCGCTCTGCTCTAGTAGATTATAGGTGCTCATGTTCCGATAGTCTATGGGTTCGCCGAACGGCCGGGTGGGACTGGTGACCAGCCGGACGTTGTCCATCGTGGCCAGCTGCTGGCACATGGCCTCCAGGTCGTCCATCTTTGCCAGGTCGAACGTTTCGGGAATGGATATGTCGACGACCTGTTCGGCCACATCGGTGCGATCTTGAGCGCTTAGCAGGCCCGCGGTCTCGTTGTATATACGTCCATCGAAGTTGTAGGCGATATCGATGGGATCGATCATCCCGCCGCCGAAGCCCTCCACGATCTCATTCACTCCGCTCTTGGAGTCACTGTCTGGCATGGTGCTGATCATATCGTAGCTGGTGTCCATGGTGCTCACCACGTACAGCGCCGGTATGGTGATCAGGATGGCCACCACCAGGAAAAGCTTGGCGTGCTTGATGGAGGTGCGCGCCGTCCGTTCGAAGTATCGCCTGGACCACCTGGTGACCCGATCGGCCTTGAGCGGGTCATCTATACGCTCCCTGACGTGATCCGTGGTCGTGGGCCAGAAGACCCTGTCGCCCGTCACCATTATGAGCGATGGCAGGAATGTCAGCGCCGCCATGAGGGCCAGGAAGATACCTATGGCCAGACATACGCCGATAGAGGATACCATGGAAAAACTGGATATGGACAGGACACCGAAGCCCACCATGACGGTGAACCCTGAGATGGTGATGGACTCCCCTGCCCAGGTGACCGCCTTCACCACGGCATCCTCCTTCTCCAGCCCCTTGACCCGTTCCTCACGGTATCGGGACAGGATGAAGATGCCATAGTCGCATCCCGCACCCAGCATGGTGACCATTATGAGAACGAGCACATAGTTGGTCACCTCCATGGCATAGGTGGCGATGAAGAAGACGCAGCACAGGGCCAAGCCCAAGGCGATACCGATGACCGACGGGGGTATGATCGAGGACACCAGGCTGCGGAAGAAG
This sequence comes from Methanomassiliicoccales archaeon, assembly GCA_030604065.1. Taxonomy (GTDB): domain Archaea; phylum Thermoplasmatota; class Thermoplasmata; order Methanomassiliicoccales; family JAUVWO01; genus JAUVWO01. The sequence continues at coordinate 13,132 of JAUVWO010000026.1, forward strand.
AGCCCGATGAGCACTATGATCAGCAAAATGCTGACCGGATCGATCTTCTCCATGTCCTCGGTGGATGACGCTGTGATATCATAGTTGATGGCATCGGACCCTGAGACCAGGACCTCTACGCCGACCGGTACCTGGGCTCCGGCGATGATCTCTCGCACCACTGGGACCAAGGACTCCCCGTCGATGCCGTCACCGTATCCAAGGGCTATGAGCATGGTGTCATTGTCAGGTACATTCACCAGCATGGCCAGGACCCCTTGGGGTATGTCGATGGGATATTCGTTCAAGGGTATGTCCCGCACCATGCCGTCAGCCATGGCGGTGATGTTCGCCGGGTCCAGGGTTGATCTCGCATCCAGTATCTGCAGCACCAGATCGCGGGTGACGCCTCCCAGGACGTCCTGGACCAGATCCACCACTGCCTCCCGATACTCATCGGTGTCATTCCAACCCGACCAGCCAAGCTCGTAGATGCGGGAAACGACCGTCCTGCCCTCATCGGGCAATGCGGCCTCCAATGCTGGCTCGACCTCGGCCACGAATTGACGCACCTGGGCCATGTCCGGTATCAGATGCACGGTCCAGTTCGGATCGATGGACAGCGTGGTATTGTCATCCCACCGATCCTGAAAACCATCGACGAAGGCCACGACCGGGGCCCGGAAATCCTCAGGCAATACGGTGATCAGCGGCTCAAGGACCGCATCGACCACTGCCCTGCAGACATCGTTGATGTCCTGAGGGGTGATGACATGCATCGGAAGCAGCGTCTCCATGGTGGTATTGAACACCAGCTCTGCCTGGGGCCACTCCTGCTCCAGACCTTCGGCCAGGAAATAGGCATGGGCGTGATCCATGAACATCGGATAGGCCATGGCCAGGGAGGCGTTGTTGCGTGCCGATGGGTCCTGTACCAGCTCAAGGTCGGAACGGGTGATGGTCCATGAGGCCAGATAATCGGCCAGCCATATGTCCGCCAGGGCCCTGGCCTCGCCGGTCACATTGGCCACGTCAAGCAGGATGTCCACACCCAGGAATGTGGCCGCCGCGGCTCCTTCGTCGACTTGGGCTGTGCTCAGACCTGGCTCGGCATCCCTAATGATCTCCCAGGCCACCAGATGAAGGTCGCTTATCCCGAACAGCAGCAGGCTGGCCTCAAAGCTGGAGTTCCACAGCTCAGGATACGATGAGGGCATGCCGAACAGGAGCATTGCAGTTCCGTTCGCCATGGTGTCCACCTCCAATACGCCCTCGATCACCATCCTAGTGTACTCGTCCAGCAGCGGGTCGTAGATGGAGATGACCGTGCAATTGACCAGGCGGGGGTCGTCCCGCAGCGACCCAGTGATGTTCATCACCATCGCCTTGACGTCCTGGGTCAGCACTGAGTCCTGACCCGATGCCTTCACGACGATCAAGGTGGACTCGCCCGGCCCCGATGCGTTGAAGTTGGCGTCAATGAACGCCTGGGCCTGCATGGAGTCCATGTCCTCGGGGGCCATGGCCAGCATGTTGTATTCGACCGCATCCATTGCCTGAGGGGCGAATGGGATCGCTAACAACAATGCCAATATCCAGAGGACGATGACGGCCTTGTATCTCCTAGCTATGAAGTGTCCTAGTCCATCGAATGCACCCATGTTCCCGAACCTCCCCCCGTGGAGGGTATCGTTGCTACGGGATTATTTGTGATATATTTATCTGCAGGGGTTGCAGGGTGGGACACTACTCCACATAAATGGCGGGGCGCCTGGGCTGGGCCGCCTTGGCCTTGCCCGCGGGATCGAACAGCCCCTCTTCATCTGCATCCAGCACCATGATCTCGCAATCATACTGCCGGGACATGAATTCCTTCGATGAGATCAGGTATGAAGCCTCGTCGAGTGGGGACGCCATCCTTGCCATGTCCTCTTCAGAACTGTGGGAGAACTCCGATGCCAGCCTGCGGGCGTACTCGGAGGCGGCCTTGCCATGGATCCTTATCTCAGGATCGGTCATGGCAGCCTTGGTCAGTGCGGGGATGGTCAATGCTCCAGAGGCGCGCATGTCGATGGCCATGCCCCAGATCCGCCGTTTCCAGGCCGGGGCGGTGTATAGGGCCACTCGGTTCGGCCGTATGCCGGTCACCTTCAGTATCTCGTTGATGTCGTCGAGCACGCCACGAAGGTAGCTCTCGGCCACCTCTATGCCCTCCACCGCCTCGACCGGCTCGGGGTATGGCTGACCCGAGGCCAATTCAATATTCCCACGAGACATCCACAGTTCCTCGGCCGTGTGGGGGGTGATGGGCACCATCATCCTGATCCACATGTCGATGGTGCGATCGATGGTGGCCTTGCAGCACCCTCCGCGGCGGACGTACCACCTCAGGTCGTTGAGGGTCTCAAAGTACACCTCGGTGGCCATGGTGCGGAGGTCGTAGGATCCCATCGCATCCTCGATGGCGGTCACGCGGCCTGCCATCCTCGCCATCAACCAATCATCGATGGATGTGGTGTCAC
>JAUVWO010000006.1 GCA_030604065.1 Methanomassiliicoccales archaeon
GGGCTAAGTCCTTGGCCCGGTCGAAGTGGGGCCTTAGGTTAGCAGCCTTGACCCGGTACTGTCCGTTCATCTGCTTGATGATCAGCTCACTGTCCATGATCATCTCGACCTCGGTGGCACCGTAATCCTTGGCTAGCGATAGTCCGGTTATAAGGCCGTGATACTCCGCCTCATTGTTGGTGCCGCGACCTAGAAAACGGGCGGCCTCATACAACACCCTGCCATCCTGTCTGGTCACTATCACGCCGCACGCAGAGGGCCCTGGATTACCCCTCGCCCCTCCATCACTGAAGATCCTCAGGAACATGGTCTTCCGACCATGACTCCCTCCATAGATAAAACCTTACTCGGGGAAGTCGTACACCTTGATAGGGCGGTTCTGGCCATCGACCAGCACCGTCGTGGCCTTGATGGGCCGGTCGACAAGTTCGAAGCCCATGATGATGACCTTGTCTTCTTTGGAGACCAGCCGGGCTGCTGCTCCATTCAGGGCGATGACGCCTGAGCTTCGCTCCCCTTCGATGACGTAGGTCTCGAAGCGGGAGCCGTTGTTCACGTCCGCCACAAGCACTCTCTCGCCGACCCATATGCCGGCGAGGTCCAACAGCTCCCGGTCTATGGTGATGCTGCCCTCATAGTCGAGGAGGGTCTCGGTGACCGTTGCCCTGTGGATCTTGCCCCTGAGCATGGAGCGCATGGTTCACCATTCGCATCATATTGAATAACCTTTCCATCTGACAATTGGTACCGAAACGGTGCTGGCTCTGGTACGTGTTATTTTTAGTAAATTTATTATACGCTAGTTGCATCAGTCGTTCATAGTAATACGAACATATCGATAGTTATTACGATATAACAAGGAGGAATCAAATGCAGAGTAGGACAAGCGCGATCCTCGTCGCCTGCGTTATGCTGGTCTCCGTCATGGGCGCCTTTGTGGGCCCCATGGCCACGACCGTGGCCGCAGACACCGGGGTGGCATATGCGGACGGGCCGGTGACGATAACAGACGGCCGCGGTGTTGATGTGACATTCGATGAGGTGCCACAGAGGATAGTATCATTGGGCTCCTCCTTCACCGGAACGCTGGTGGCCATAGGGGCCAGCGATCAGATCGTGGGCATCGACGAGGGCAGCCTGGTCATCGAGGGCATGGAGAACATGACGGTGGTCGGGAAGACGAAGCCGACCACCACGGTCATGGAGAACGTGCTCAATCTCAGCGCCGACTGTGTCATCTGCTGGAACTTCGGGAGCTACCAGGATGGGATATCCGCCCTGGAGTCTTATGATGTCAAGGTGCTCGCTTTCTATCCTAGCTCATTGGATGCATATCTCGACCTGATATTCAGCCTGGGCATCCTGACCGATAAGCGTGACGTGTCCGACGACGTGGTCGAGACATGCGAGGCGATAATAGCCGAGGTGGCCAAGAAGACTGCCGACCTGCCCCAGAACAAGACCGTCTACTTCGAACTGATGAGCTGGGATGCCAGTGCGGTCGGTGGCAAGGGATTCACAAGCGATCTGTTAGCAGCCTGCGGCCTGGACAACATCTTTTCTGACGTGGACAAGTCCACATTCAAAGCATCCTACGAAGAGATTCTAGGTGACAATCCGGACATAATATTCAAGGAGGTGGACGATGAGGCCACAGATGAGGAGATCGAGGATGCCATTGAGGCGATAATGGATAGGGAAGGATTCCATGCGATCAGTGCGGTGCAACAGGGGAATGTCTTCGCTATCAAGCACCAGCTGATCGCCATGACCCCTGATATGGTCCTGGGCATGCGTGAGATGGCCAAGGCAGCCTATCCAGAGCTGTTCGCCGATGGGCCAGCGGTCAGTGATGCATCCAAGAACTGGACCATCAAAGCCACCAACTGGACCATCGACACAACCTTCGACGAAGTGATGGACACGGACACCTTGATCGTGAGAGTGAACGGTGTAGTGGCTAACTGGACCCTGTCCGGTAACAACATCACCATCGCCCCCTCGCAGGAGCTTGAGTCCGGCACCGATTACATGGTCAACATCACCGGCGAGGACATATTCGGTAACCAGCTGGTCGGAGCTGAATGGACATTCACTACCGTCGTGGCCGACCCGGACACTGTCGTGGCCGACCCGGACAGCACCCTGCTCTACGTGGGCATTGGACTCGCTGCCCTGGTGATCTTGGCCCTGGCGGTCGTGATGTTCAAAAGGAGGGGCTGACCCCCTCCAACCTTAATTCTTTATCAAGTGAAACCATGAAGGTGCCCTGTACATGGACGAGAACGAGGCCATTGGCTATCTGAACCACAGGGCGGCAGTGCGCACAGCGACCATCGTAGGACTCCTGCTGGCGCTGGTGGTGTCGGTGCTTTGGTCCACGGCGACCGGTCCCACGGACATATCCCTGGGCCAGGTGCTTGCTGCCATCTTCAGCGGCGACCTGATAACGGTGATCATGGGTGGGAACGCTTCCAATGTGATCAACACCATAATCTTGGAGCTCAGATTGCCCCGAGCCATATTGGCCGCCCTGGTGGGTGGTTCACTGGCCGTGGCCGGCTGCGCCTTGCAGGGCATCTTCCGCAACCCCATGGCCTCGCCCTACGTCCTGGGCGTCTCCTCGGGAGCGGCCTTTGGGGCATCAGTGGTCATAGTGCTCGGGGCCGCGTTCCTGCCGATCAACTTCGCCATTGCCATATCGGCTTTCGCGTTCTCATTCATCACCCTGTTCGTGGTGTACGGCTCCTCGATAGTGAATGGCAAGGTCCAGGTTGAGACATTGCTGCTGGCCGGGATCGCGGTGGGGGCGTTCTTCTCCGCCATGACATCATTTATGCAGTACATCGCCGAAGAGCAGCTCCAGTCGATCGTCCTGTGGATGATGGGGGGACTATGGAATGCTAACTGGTCCCAAGTGATGGTGGTGATACCGTTCATGGTCATCGGCTGCACCTTGATGCTATTGCATTCCCGCCCTCTTAATGCCATGATGATCGGCGAGGAGCATGCCATGGTACTTGGAGTGGACGTGAACCGGGTACGGAGCCGGGTGGTGATCGGAGCCACGTTGGTCACCGCGGCCGCTGTCTCGTTCTCCGGTCTCATCGGGTTCGTGGGGTTGATCATACCCCATATGCTACGTATCGTACTGGGCCCAGATCATCGCATACTGCTGCCCACATCGATACTGGCGGGGGCTGTGTTCTTAGTGGTGATGGATATGCTGGCCCGGACAGTGATGTCGCCGGTGGAGCTACCTGTGGGCATACTGACCGCGGCCCTTGGGGCACCGTTCTTCCTGTATCTGCTCAGGCGCAGGCGACATGCCATGGGGTGGTAGGATGGACGTACGTGTGAGCGATGTCAGCTTCGGATACCGGGACAAGACCATCCTCACAGATATTGGCTTCCACGCCCGGTCCGGTGAGATAGTGGGCATACTGGGACCCAATGGTTCCGGCAAGACCACCACTCTCAAGATCATAAACCGGTTGCTGAAGGCCAGGACGGGCACCGTGCTGCTGGACGAGGAGGATTACAACGACCTCGGCCGCAAGCAGCTGGCTCAGAAAATGGGCATGGTGCCCCAGATGAGCCAGATAAACTTCCCGTTCACGGTGCTCGATGTGGTCATGATGGGTCGCATGCCCTCGCTCGAGAGTTTCAAGAGTGAGGGTGAGGATGATGTACGGATCGTCGTCGATGCCATGAACCGGACTGGGGTGACCGAGTTCGCCGATCGGGAGATCCTCAAGCTCAGTGGCGGGGAGAGGCAGCGCGTGATAATCGCCCGGGCCCTGGCCCAGGAGCCCCAGGTCCTGCTGTTGGACGAACCCACCAATCATCTAGATGTCAACCACCAGCTGGACATATTGGACATGATCAGTTGTCTGGCCAAGGAGAGGGGTATTACGGTGATCTTTGTATCCCATGACCTAGCCATGGCAGCCAGGTTCTGCGATCGGGTCATACTGCTTCGTGACTCCCGCATCCTGGCCGCAGGTATGGTGGCGGACGTTATGACCCCAGAGAACATCGGCCGGGTATTCGATATAGAGGCCGACGTGGTCTATGATCCCCGCATTGGTGGGCACAGGGTCACTGTGATACGATCTCTGACCTCGCATTGGAAGGGTGGGGAGGGAGATGAACGGTAGCAAGGACCATAGCTGACATGGACATATGCGGATTCAGGCACCATATAATGGTGGAGGACGCCAGCGACGGAACTTTTCGGGTGACGATCGAATCAGACTGTCCCAACGTGCAGATGTACGATGAGATGTTGGGTTACGTTGAATCGGAGGAGCTGACTCGTCTGAATGATACCAGGGTGATCCGTCTGGCGGATGCGGCCGGCCTCACACCCACCTGTCTGGTCCCTATGGCCGTACTCAATGCATGCTGGGTGGAGGCCGGGTTGATGTCCAAGAACCTAGCCTGCAAAAGCGAACCCTTGCGTATAATCTTCCATAGGGGCTCATAGTCATCTATTAATCGTCCTATGGCGATGACTAATGGTTGATCGTTCGATGGGAACACGTGGCGGCCATCGTGCTTGCCCTTCTTATGTTGGTCCCCACCGGGGCCATAGCTGCCCAGGAGGAAAGTCCAGACCTCGAGTTCAGGTTCACCTACCCAGAGCCTACACTATCATGGGAGGGCGGGGTTCTGACCGTGGACATCGAAGGTTATGGGCAGCATGGGCAGCCAGGCCTTCCGATCTTGCCCCTGGCCAGGGAGCAGATCCCTATCCAGGCCGGCGCATCGATACTCAGGGTCGAGCTGGTGCAGACCTCGGTGGACCTGGGTTCAGCCGACGGTCTCGCCATCGCCTCTGGCTATGTCAGTGATGATTCATCGCCATCCGTCAAGGTGGATGCACTGGATGTGCTGGCCGGTGTGGTCGACGGATACGCCCTCTTTGACCTGATGCCGGTCGAGGTCATTGATGGTAGGCTGGTGTGGCATCCATCCATTGAGGTACGTTTATGGATCGAGATCGACACCGCCCTCTCATCGACATTGGAGGGTGAGGGGTTGGACATGCTGATCGTCACGAACCGGACCTTGGCCCCGGCGTTCCAGGCACTCGCGGATTGGAAGAGCAACCGATCCTCTACATGTCCGTGGCTCCAAGACATCAGTGTGGAGGTGGTGGCGGTCGAGGACATCATGCTCAACGCCTCTGGCGTTGACACCGCCACGGAGGTGCGTGACCATATCATTCAGGTGTATCAAGCGTCAGGCATTGACTATGTGATCCTAGGTGGCGATTCGGAGTGCATACCGCCGCGATACATCCACATCAGTGGTGGACCATTGTCGGAGGACGTGCCCTCGGATATGTACTATGCCTGCTTGGATGGTAATTGGGACGCCGATGGGGACGGCCGGTTCGGTGAGGATAAAGATGATGATGCCAGTGTGGAGGAGATGGATCTCACAGCCGAGGTGGCGGTGGGACGGGTGCCCGCAGATACGCCAGCAGAGGTCGCGGACTACGTGGCCAAGCTCATCGCCTATGAGTCCACCGGAAATGAGGCCTGGTTGAACGACACCCTGATGCTGGGAACCAACCTCAACACAGATGGGGATGGGACCTGGGGCAAGGAGTACAAGGAGGAGGTGATGGGCACATTCCCCGATGATCCCGTCCTGTCGGTTAACACCCTGTACGAGAAGGATGCTTGGTATTCAGAGGATGATCTGATGGCGGCGCTGTCCCAAGGCCCCAATCTGGTCAATCACATGGGCCACGGGAGCCATCGGTCGATATCGTTCCACGGGTGGTATCTCACTCCCGGTGATCTTGATGTCATGGATGTTCCTCATCCTTACATGATGTTCTCGCAGGCGTGCTTCATAGGCGCTTTCGATGAGAACCCCGACTCAGGGGGGGACTGTCTAGGGGAGGAGATGGCACTGCACCCGGAGGGTCCTGTTTCGCTCATATGCAACACCCGTGAAGGATGGTACCAGCCCGGTGGCACCAATGGGCCGACCCAGGCGTACGATCTGGCGTTCTTCGAGCATGTGATGGAGGGCGGCATCGGTGTGGGAGACTGTCTGTCCCTAGCACGTGAGGATCTGGCGGATATGATACTCCAAGACGATTACTACCGTTGGTCAGCGGTATCCCTCAACCTGTTGGGGGATCCGGAGATGGCTGTGCGGTTCAACAGCGGTGTGGAGTATGATGTAGCCATAGAATCGCTGGATGTCCCCGAGGCATTCTGGGGCAGGAACACCACGGTCGAGGCGACCGTGGTCAATATGGGCAACGACACCATGATCGGCAATATAACCCTGTTCGCTGATGGGGCGCATGTGGCCATGATGGAACTGGTCCTGGCTTCACGATCCTCGGTTTCCGTTCCTTTGGAATGGGTGCCTTCTAAGATGGGTCTGGTGGAGCTGTCATGCGTCATCGCGTTCGGTGGCGATGGTGACGCCAGCAACGATGCTTTGGTCATCCAGGTGGAATGCGACCTGCTGGTAGACGGTCCTATGGCCTTAGAGGATATCGATATAGTCGCCTGGGCAGATGTATTGGTCACGGAGGATGGTGTTCTTTGGATGAATCACAGCGCCATCATCCTGGGCATGGGCCACGGTATGCAATGTTGGGGGGAGGTAAGTATGCATGACACTACCCTGGTCGCAGACGTGACCATGTTGCAAGGTTCCTCGATGCAAGCCTCGGAATCCGGGCTGATCGGCAACGTCTCGTCGAACTTGGCGACGATGTCATTACAGGGATGTGAGCTCACCGATACTATCCTGGACCTGATGGCGACGGACCTTAGCATGAACGGCATCAATGCCACCAATATGTCGGCGGGTATCGATAACAGCACAATCAACGTGCAGGGGTGCACCTTGGTCGGGGGATCATGGATCATAAACTCCTCTTCGGGCTCGATCACGAACAGCACCTGGGATTCATCAGAGGGCATCGTCCTGACCAACTGTTCCTTTCTGTTCATGAATGGGATCACAGTGATGAATGGGAGCTTAGGGATGGATGTGGGTAGCTGTTTCGATATGGTACTGGGCGATATGATGCTCAAGGGCAACGAGGCCGACCTGATCATCCGGGGCACCGAGGAGGCACACTGGCGTCATCAGGTGTCCAACGTGACGCTGACCAATGGACCGCTGGCCTACATGGTGGATGGCAATGGGAGCACGGTCTCCAATGCCTCGATGGTGGTGCTGGTCTCATGCACGGATGTTAATGTTCAGGGCTGCGAATTCATCGGCTGTCCAGTGGCCCTTACGATGATCGGGTGCCATGGGATCATTGTCACTGCATGTCTGTTCCAAGGGAACGATCTGGCCATAGACGCTGGGGGATCGGAAGCCACGATATTCGGTTGCGACATACTGGAAAACGTTTTGGTGGTGGATGCGGCCAATGAATGCTCCTTCGACGCGGGGTATCCTACAGGGGGCAATTATTGGGGCATCGCAGGCATCGATCAATTCAGCGGACCCGATCAAGACCAGTCCGGTGCTGACGGCATCTTTGACATGCCATATGATGTCGATGGCATTATTGATGCATATCCGTCTGTCCAATCCTTCACCGTGCCCAACCATGGACCGGAAGCCTCGTTCACGGTGAGCGCGGAAGCAGTGGACACCGCTGAGGCTGTGATGTTCACCGACACCAGCACCGATGACGGATCCATAGTGGGTCGCTGGTGGGATCTTGGCGATGGCAACACATCAGAGGCAGAGGCCCCTAGCCACGGATATGCAGATGATGGGTCGTATACGGTCATATTGACAGTAACCGATAATCGAGGGTCCACGGACAGCGCCCAAATGCAAGTCACCGTTCGCAATCGGGCACCTGAGGCCTCTATCGGCTGCAGTGATAGGATCACTGAGTCAGGCATCGAAGTGAACTTTGATGACCTCTCCACCGACCCTGATGGGGTGATCGTATCCAGGTCGTGGGACTTCGGTGACGGGCAAACGTCGAATGAGTCATCGACCACCCACGCGTTCTCTATCGGGGGCAAGTATACGGTGACGCTCGTCGTCCTGGATGATGACGGGGCCACCTCAAGCGTTACCATCATCATGTTGGTCGATCGGGTGGCACCGACGGCAGCGTTCACCTATCAGCAGGGGGATGGCCTGTCTGTGTCGTTCACCGACAGCTCAAGCGATGAGGATGGTATTATCGAATCATGGAGTTGGGCCTTCGGCGATGGTACATTCTCCAATGAGAGCGATCCGATTCATTCATACCCCATGCCTGGAGAGTACATGGCGCGTCTTCAGGTGACCGATGATGATGGGATGACCGATGAGGAGATGGTAACCTTGATCGTGAACAATAGTGCCCCGGTGGCCGCCTTCGATATATCTACCATGGACCCGCTCACCCTAGAGGAGGTCGAGCTGGTCGACAGATCCACTGATGATATGGGCATAGTGGACAGGGAGTGGGATTTTGGTGATGGGAACGTCTCATGTGGGAATGAGGTGACTCACACATACGATGACGATGGCGTATTCACTGTACGTTTAACGGTGACCGATGACCAGGGGGAGAGCTCTTCTTGCTCCATGGCGATCACGGTCCACAACCGGGCGCCTACATGTTCACCGTCAATGAATGGTCTGGCCATGACCATGGTGGATATCATGTTCACTCCGGGCGATGGAGACCTGGATGGCGCTGTGGTGGCCTGGTTATGGGATTTCGGAGACCTGGCGACCGCCACTGACGCATCCCCAACTCACCATTACCATGTGCCCGGTCAGTACACGGTGACCCTAACGATATGGGATGATGACGATGCATCGGTCAACGGTACGATATGCATGGATATCTGCCCTCAGCCCCCAACCTGTGACCTGTCATGGTCTGTGCCCGATGCGAAGCAGGCGGACCAGATACTCCTTTCATGTGATGCCAACGATCCAGACGGAGAGGTGGAGTCAGTGATCTGGGCATTGGATGATGTGGCCATCGCCAATGGATCCTCGGCCCTGGTGCGCCTCACGTCCGGGCTCCAAACCGTGAACTGCACGGTGATCGACTCCCAAGGGTTGAGCGCCACCGAGTCCATGGCGATCCTGGTGTCATTACCCAATCTTCTGATCGAGGGCCCCATGATAATCATCATTGATGGAGGATGGGCCCGTGCATCCATAGAGGTCAGGTGCACTGGGTCATGGGACATCGATGGCGTTGGCGTGTTCCTCTTGTTAGATGAGGTGATGGTTCGTTCGATCGTCTTGGGCATGGAGTCCGGCAGCTGCGCTTCGGTCGAGTTCCTGTTCCAGATCACGCCTGGGACTCACACAGTCATCGCTGAGGTGGACGGTGGGGATCTAGTGACGGAGGTCGATGAGGGAGACAATATCGTGGTCAAGACGATAGATGTCGAGGGCGATATCGAGAGAGGCATTATCGAAGTTGGTCCGCTACTCATAGTGATGCCGGTGATGTTGCTCGCAGTGGTGGCGTTGTATATATTGGTAAGAGGGCGAGAATGAGAAATGGAATGGCGCCCCGGTCGGGATTTGAACCCGAGTCGCAAGCTCGACAGGCTCACATGATAGGCCGCTACACTACCGGGGCAAATGTCTTTTGCGCATGATGCGCACGACCACATATCAGGGGGGTTATATAATACTTTTTCCTGGAGCCAGTACATTGGCCATCCTGTCTCAGGATGTTCGAAGGTTATATAGTACAAACTAGGTATCCCATCTTGCAGAGGTCCGTTATGGAGAGAGATGTCCTAGTTGAGGACTATATGATCCGGGATGTGGTCATAATTAGACCAGACCGTACCGTGGACGAGGCGATAGATATCTTGGTGTCGACCGAGTTCCACGGCCTGCCTGTGGCCGAGAATGGACATCTGGTAGGATTCATCACGGCCAAGGAGCTCCTACGTGCCCGCAATCGGCCTAAGGAATGCATCAGGGAGATCGTCAAGTCCGGCTCGTATTCTGTGGGGCCCAAGGACGATCTCGATTATGTCACTAGGGTGTTATTTCGTCATTCGCTTAGGAACTTGCCCGTGGTTGATAAAGGCAGGCTGGTAGGTGTCATCTCGAACATCGATGTAGTTCGATCCAATATTGAGCGGGCCACTCCGAAGAAGGTGGACATGCTACGCAGGTTCCTAGAGGATCGCCACAAAGTGCGCATCGAGTTGTGCAGGGGCCTGGTGAGCATCGATGATATCAGGCCCACCCAGAAGGAGATATACTCAGATGAGTTCGTGGGGCGGCAGTATGAGCTGCGGAGGGGCCTTATTGAACCCATCATCGTTATCGAACGTAAGGGCTACTATCTCCTAGTTGACGGTCACCATCGGGTGCTTGCGGCTAAGGAGATGGGGGTGCTGAAGCTGAACGCTCTGATCCTAAAGCTGTCCAAGGACATTGAGCTAGGCATAGAGCGCTCGGCGGAAGAGATGGGTCTGCAAACCCTCGACGATGTGAAGATAATAGAGGACATTGAGGACCCGTTCCTGCGGGTTAGGACCCGCAACAACGGGCGGGTCTGACCCTATTTCCTCAGTTCTCTCAAGGCCTCGAGCATCACACGCTGCTCAATGCTGGCCACGTTGGCCTTGGTCGCGATCACTGCATCCGGGTTCAGTGAGATGCTGTCTATGCCCTCTCTGACCAGGAACTCGGTGAACTCAGGGTATACCGATGGCGCCTGGCCGCATATGGAAACCACCTTACCGTGCTCATGCGCGGTCCGTATGAGTTGGGCGATGGCTCGCTTGATGGCCGGGTTGCGTTCGTCGAAGTAGCCCATGCGGCCCAGTATGTCGGAGTCACGATCAGCTCCCATTATCAGCTGGGTCAGATCGTTGGATCCGATGGAGAATCCATCACAGTACTCGCAGAACTCATCCGCCATGAAGATGTTGACCGGCACCTCGGCCATCAGGTAAAGCTTGAAGTCGGGGCCCCGATGCAGGCCTACCCGGTCCATCATGGCCTGGATCTCCTTCAGTTCCTCTATGGTGCGCACGAACGGTAGCATGACCCATATGTTCTTCAGGCCCTGTTCGTCCCTGGCCTTCCTGATGGCTTTAAGCTCCATCATGTAGGCTTCGCGGTAGTTGTCCGACACGTAACGGGAACAACCTCTCCATCCGATCATTGGGTTGGCCTCCACTGGCTCGTAGGCCTCGCCCCCCTCCATATCGCGGTACTCGTTGGTCTTGAAGTCCGATGTGCGCAGAACCACAGGTCGAGGGTAGAATGCCTGGCCGACCATGGCGATGGCTTCGGACAACTTGTTCACCAGTTCTTCATGACGCCCTTCCTCTATCAGCTTGCAGGGGTGCTCCTTCACGAACGATGTGAACAGGAACTCGGAACGTAGAAGGCCTACGCCGTCCACCGGGAGTCTTGCGACCTCCTCCGCCTTCTGGGGGATGCCGATGTTGACCATGATCTTAGTCCCAGTGACCGGGGCCGATTGGGTCATTGCCAATGGGGGTAGATCCTTGGTCTTCGACTCGACCTCGCCCTCATACACTATACCTGTGGTGCCGTTGACGGTGACCAGCATGCCCTCTTCCAGCAACGAAGTGGCATCTCCGGTGCCGACCACACAGGGAGTGCCCAGTTCGCGGGAGACGATGGCTGCATGACATGTCATGCCACCTTCATCGGTGACGATGGCCCCGGCCCTAGACATGGCGGGCACCATGTCAGGATGGGTCATGGTGGTCACCATTATGTCGCCCTCCTTTACCATGTTCAGGCTGTCGCCGTCACGCAGCATCCTCACCTTGCCGGTGACCATGCCGGGGCTGGCAGCCAGACCTTTGGTTATTACCTCTCCGCTTAAGATCTCAACTTTCCCGTCCTCGGACTCGCCATTGCCCAGGGTGGTTATCGGTCGAGCCTGGACGATGAACATCTCGCCATTCTCCACGCACCACTCAATGTCCATGGGATGCTCGTAGTGGATCTCTATCTGGTTGCCTATCTGTGACAGGTCGAGGATGTTATCATCCTTGAGTTTTTGTAATCCCCACAGTTCTTCAGGCACATCGATCTTGATCGTCTGCCCTTTGTCACCACGCCCGTATTTCCAGGTCTGCTTGGCGATGCGCTTGCTGATGATCTTGCGGTGAAACTTGTCCACGATGTAGGTATCAGGTGTCACCTCGCCGCCCACAAGCGACTCGCCCAGGCCGTAACCGGCCTCGATGATCACCGTGGGTTTGGATGAGTTGGGGTCGACAGTGAACATGATGCCCGCGATCTCAGAATTCACCATCTTTTGCATCACCACGGCGAGCTTGACATCTTCGTGGTCGAAGCCCTGGTGCTGGCGATAGGAGATGGCCCTGGCGGTGAACAATGACGACCAGCACTTCCTGACCTTGTCCAGCAGGTCGGCGCTTTTGAAGACGTTCAGAAAAGTATCCTGTTGACCAGCGAAGGACGCGTCTGGAAGGTCCTCGGCGGTAGCGCTGGAACGTACCGCCACACCGTGATTCTTACCCTTGATCATGACTTTGTGCCTGTTGACGATCTCGTCCTTAAGATCCTGGGGCATCTCTACCCGCTCGAAGGCATCCCTGATGGCCACTGAAGCGCTCTGTAACGAGTCAGGGGATTCGTAGTCCACCTTATCCAGCTCTTCCTTGATCAGATCCATCAGGCCGCTCTTGGCCATGAAGTGGTCGTAGGCCACTGTGGTGAGCACAAAGCCCCCCGGGACCTTGAATCCGGATGATGTAAGCTCTCCCAGGTTAGCCGCTTTGCCGCCAGCTATTGGGATATCTTCAACACGTAGCTCATCGATATCAACAATCCTGTTCATAGGTCAGCCTCCTAGCGAGGAACGAATCCATATATTCTGGATCTGATCCATTGTGAGTCGGCATACATGGAATACGATAAATAATATCCCGTAGACCAATATAAGACTCAGACAGTCCGATCATGTTTCGCACTCCCCGGTTGATCGAACGATGCGTTCAAGGCGATATATATTGTTGCTTCGCACCAAGTTTTATTATAGGCTTAAGCTATGGTATTCGTAGGAATCTAACGAAAATCGTACAATAAGCTATGTAGATTATCGGGATAACCGGAAAATTGTAGAAGATTATTTGAATTTGAGCAACATTTCGCGACAGAGAGGGTATGAAGTGAACACGATAGAGATAAGATGGCACGGCAGGGGAGGACAAGGTGTTGTCACGGCCAATGAGATCCTAGCCGGTGCCGCGCTGTGGGAGGGTAAGCACATCAAGGCCTTTCCTCAGTTCGGACCAGAGAGGATGGGGGCTCCGATAATGGCATTCACTAGGATATCGGATGAGCCAGTGAAGGTCCACAGTCAGGTCTATGAACCTGACATCGTGATCGTTCTGGACGCTACCCTGATCGACAATCCGCTGGTGACCAGTGGGTTGAAGGAGGACACGATCGTCCTGGTCAATTACAACGGCAGCGCTTCTGATCTGGCCAAGGGGCTGGGTGTGACCAACAAGGTATATGCGGTGGACGCCACCCAGATCGCCGTTGATGAGATCGGGCGTCCGGTGGCCAACACGGCCATGCTGGGTGCGCTGGTCAAGGTCCGCGGTCTGGTAGCCCTCGAGTCCGTACTCGATGAGGCCAAGCGCAACCTGGGGGTCAAGCTCCCTCAGAAGGTGGTCGATCGCAACATTAAGGCCATAAGAAGGGCCTTTGAGGAGGTTGAATGATGACCCTTAAATCAGCTAGCGAGCTCACCATCGGAGCAGTGATCACCGATGCCGGCAACTCCAAGGAGTTCCTGACCGGCGACTGGCGGTCAAAGAGGCCGGTTATTGATAAGGACAAGTGCATCGATTGCCTCACTTGCTGGATATTCTGCCCCGATGATAGTATAATCGTGAAGGATGAGAAGATGGAGGGTTTCAGGCTCAGCCACTGCAAGGGCTGTGGCATATGCTCGGTGCAGTGCCCGGTGAACGCCATCCAGATGGTTCCGGAGGGGAATTAGATGAAGATGGCAACCAACGGTGACGCGGCCATAGCATACTCCTGGAAGCAGATCAATCCCGCGGTGGTTCCAGCATATCCGATAACACCTCAGACCATAATCGTGGAGCGATTCTCGGATTATGTACACGATGGTGAGGTGGACACCGAATACGTGACCACCGAGTCTGAACACTCAGCTATGACCGTGGCCATAGCCGCCTCCGCCGCTGGCGTGAGAGTGGCCACAGCCACCGCGTCCGCTGGCATGGCCTTGATGTGGGAGATGTTAGGGGTTTGCTCAGGAATGCGATGTCCGGTGGTCATGGCAGTGGCCAATCGTACGCTGAGCGGCCCGATCAATATCCATTGTGACCACTCTGATTCCATGGGCGCCAGGGACACAGGTTGGATCCAGATATACGCAGAGAACGTGCAGGAGGCCTACGACAACTCGATCATCGCCTTCCGCATCGCTGAGGACATGAGGGTGCGATTGCCGATAATGTCCTGTCTTGATGGATTCATCCTCACTCATGCCTATGAGGATCTGGAGGTTCTTGAGGATCAGCAGGTGAAGGATTTCGTCGGGGAGCATCAGCAGCTGAACCCGTTGCTGGACCTGTCCAATCCGGTGACCCATGGGCCCCTTGATCTGCAGGATTATTTCTTCGAGCACAAGTATCAGGTGATAGATGCGATCAACGGCTCCTTGTCTGTGATCAAGGAGGTCCTTGACGAGTTCGAGGCACTCTCGGGCCGCAAGCACTTCATTGCCGAGCCATACATGTGCGACGATGCCGACTTCGTTGCCATAGCCATAGGTTCCACGGCTGGCACCATGAAGGCAGTGGTGGACGAGCTCAGGGTGGATGGTAAGAAGGTGGGCCTAATCAAACTGAAGGTCTTCCGACCCTTCCCATCGCAGATAATCGCCGACATGGTCAAGGGGAAGCAGGGAGTGGCCGTCCTCGATAGGGCCATCAGTCTGGGCTCCACTGGTCCGCTGTTCCTAGAGGTCAACAACGCACTGTTGTCGATCGAGGACAGCCCCTCGGTGTGCAACTACGTCTATGGCATCGGTGGCCGTGATGCGCCACCGTCTCAGCTCAAGCAGATATACCTAGATATGATGGATGGCAAGAGTCTGCCCATCAATTACCTGGGGGTGAGGAAATGAGTGTCAGTCTCAACCTGAAGGATCTCTCCAAGCAGCCCAGCAAGCTCAGTCGGGGTCACCGTCTGTGCGCGGGTTGTGCCGAGTCGGTCATCGCCAAGCAGGTGCTAATGAGCACCGACAAGCCCATCGTGGTCGCTAACGCCACCGGGTGCTTTGAGGTGTCCACCACGATATTCCCATACACTGCATGGGAGATCCCGTGGATACACACCGCTTTCGAGAACGCCGCCGCTACCATATCTGGCGTGGAGTCAGCTTACAACGTGATGAAGCGCCGGGGACAGATATCGGAGGACATCAGGTTCATAGCATTCGCTGGTGACGGTGGCACCTACGACATCGGCTTCCAGGCGCTCTCAGGGGCCATCGAGAGGGGGCATCAGTTCATGTACGTGTGCCTGAACAACGAGGCCTACATGAACACCGGCATCCAGAGGTCCAGCGCCACCAGCATGGGCGCATCGACCACCACTTCTCCGGCGGGGAGCAAGATCCCGGGCAAGCCTGGGTTCCCCAAGGACCTGACCCGGATCATCGCGGCGCATAACATACCCTATGCCGCCCAGGCATCACCCCACAACTGGAAGGATCTGATGAGGAAGGCTGGCAAGGGCTTCGATGTCGATGGTCCTGCATTCCTCAATGTGTGCTCACCATGTCCTAGGGGCTGGAGGCACGACGGGTCGCAGAGCATGCAGATCGCCAAGATGACAGTGGAGTCCTGTCTGTGGCCTCTGTATGAGTTCGAGAACGGTACCTACCGGCTTACTGGGGAGTCGCTCTCCATCGCCCAGGGCAAGAAGGATAAGGTCCCCCTGACCGATCTGTTCAAGAAGGAGGGCCGATTCAAGCATTTGCTAGCCGACCGCTGGGCCGATAAGATCGAGGAGGCTCAGGCCCATGTGGACGAACGCTTCCAGAGCCTGATCAAGCTCTGCGAGATGTGTGAGACCCTTTGAAATCCCTTAACAAACCCTTTCCTTTTTCCTTGTAACATCTATGTTCATTACAGGCTCGAAAGGGTATAGAAATTAGTTTAATACCCAGATTACGACATCCCTTCGCAGGGGGAGATAGATGAGACCTTGGACGGCTCTGCTCTGTAACCTGTCGTCCACCGTTGAGGACGAGGACGAACAGGTCCGTAGTGGGACACATAAACCCCATAGTGAGCAATATCCAGAATGGGACGGCCTGCTCTGGGATGAGTCTGTTGAAAGCACACATTCCAGGCAGTGCCGCGATAAGAATGGCGTTCATCGCCGTAAGGACAAGCACCGGGTGAGGAAGAAAAAGGAGCGGGCCTTGCGCTCGATGATGGAGCAGAACAAGTTCCGGTGGTAGCCTGAGAAGCGGGCCCGGCCCGTAACTTCCTCTTTTTTCAGCGATATCGACCTTGAACGATCCTGCGGGGTTTCAGCTGAAGCTGACCTCTTCGTTGGCCAACAACTCCTTCCATAGCTCCAGGGTTTGCAAGGCCTCCACTTCATCCATCTTCTCGATGGCAAAGCCAGCGTGGACCACGACCCACTCCCCCGGCTGGGGATCGGCCATGAATATGTTCACTCTCCGGACCACGCCTCCGAAGTCGACCTCGCCCCAATCGCCGTCGATGGACAGCACCTTACCCGGTATTGCTAGACACATGAGAAAACCTACCCTGATATGATGTGGATGATGGCCTCGGCCGGCTGTCCGCTGGTGGCTTCCAGAGCTTTGATGGCGGCAGCACGGTCGCACCCGGTCTGGGATATCACCAGCTCAACGTCCTCATTTGGTATGGTGGTCTCCCCTGGTTCTTTGATATCTGAGGAGTGGCCGCGCGTACGGACCTCCTCATCTCCTATCACCTGATAGTTCCTTTGGCCCTGGACGGTCATCACCGTCACCGACGCATTGGATATGACGTACTCTTTGTCGGAGGTGCGGATTATCACTTCCTCCACCCCATCTATCTCGTCGGTGCTAATGCCCATCTTCTTCATGGCCTGTTTCATCTGGCGAGGGTTCATACCGCGCATTCCTGGCATCATGTCTATCGTCATAGTGATTGGGCAGCCCATATTAATATTTTCGAACTACTGAAAAAAAATGAAGAGAGATAAGGGATTTTAGAGTAGCTGTAGACAGTTCTTGATCTCCCAAGGGGTTATCTGCGTCCTGTAGGAGTCCCACTCCTTCTGCTTTACGTATAGGTAACTATCGAAGGTGTGGTCTCCAAGGGTTTCCCTGATCAGCGTGCTCTTGGCCATGGTGGCGATGGCCACGCCTAGGTTCTCAGGCAGGCTACCGATCCCTTTGGCGTTCCTGGTGTCTGGGCTCATGGCGAATATGTCCTCCTCGATGGGTGCACCAGGATCGATACCGTCCTCCATGCCCTTCAACCCGGCGGCCAGCATTACCGCGAATTGTAGGTATGGGTTGCCGGCGGGATCGGGGCTGCGTAGCTCCACCCTGGTGGCCATCTCCCTACCGGCCGGCACCCTGATTAGGGCGGACCGGTTCTTATTGGCCCACGATATATAGCAGGGGGCCTCGAAGCCAGGAACGAGCCTCTTGTAGGAGTTGACCTGTGAGTTGGTTATGGCGCAGAATTCGGGCGCGTACTTCAGCAGGCCACCGATGTAACTGATGGCAGTGTCGCTCAGCTGGTGCTTGCCGTCGGGATCGTGGAACGCATTCCCTCCGTTGATGGATATAAGTGACTGGTTCACATGCATGCCGGAGCCGTTCTCCTTGTACAGGGGCTTGGGCATGAATGTTGCATGCAACCCGTATTGCAGAGCGATGCTCTTGATAACGTATTTGATGGTCATGGTCCGATCGGCCACCGAGAAAGCGTCACCGAACCGGATACCAACTTCGTGCTGGCCAGGGGCAACCTCGTGATGTGATGCATCCACATCGAAACCCATCTCTACCAGCTGGGTCATGACATCCTTGCGTACCGCCTCGCCTTGGTCCAGGGGCATTAGGTCGAAGTACCCGCCTGGGTCGGTGGTATAGAGCTTGGCACAACCGTTCTCATCGATGTCGAACAGGAAGAACTCCAGCTCTGGACCGACATTCATGGTGAATCCCTTGTCTTCAGCCTTCTTTATGACCTTTTCGAGTATGTAGCGAGGGTCGCCTTCGAAGCGGTCGCCTTTGTCGGTAAGCACGTTGCACATCATGCGGCAAGTGGAAAAGTCCGTACGCTTGGTCCATGGGAATATGAGTATGGAGTCCAGTATGGGCATGAGTCTCATGTCGGACTCCTCAATGGTAGCATAGCCAGTGATCGACGATCCGTCGAAGAAGATGCCCTCGGTGATTGCCCTTTCCAACTTGGCCGTCGGGAGGGTAACGCTCTTGATCGTCCCGAGGATGTCGCAGAACTGTATTTCCACGAACTTTATCGCATCCCTCTCAACGATCCCGAGGACGTCGTCCTTGGTAAGATGATTGGTCGTCCTGCTCATCGAGAATTGCATATCACGAATTACTAAAAAAAGGTTTCTACTCACAACAAATGTACAATAAATACAAAATATTACAACAAATGTACAATGAATGGAGTGCTTAGATGGTCAAAGATCTCTTGAAGTGACCCAATTGCCTACATATTCCATGCACTTGGCCAGCACATGATCGATAGCCTCCGGTGACTGGCACCCGCCCGCGGCAAAGTCAGACTGACCCCCCCCTCGTCCACCGCATTCGGCCAGCGCTGACCCTAGCACCTCCTGGCAGTCCAGGTCGAATATTGGGTCGCAGGCCACCACCAAAGAAAGCTTGTCCTCGATCGAAGCCATGATGCAAATCCCGCCCTGGCGTAATTGGTCTGCCTTGGCATTGAGTGTCTTGCGGTCCAATCCGGAGAAGCTCCCACAGTAGACTGGAACACCCCCTATATCTTCAGGCTGTAATTGATCCAGGATACGCTGGTTGCAGGCCTTCAACGCCTGCCAGCGGGAGTCGGCTGTGTTCTTGAGGTTGCTTACTGATCGAGGTAGGTCTTTGACTTCCGCACCGAGCACATGGGCGGCATGTGCGGCGACCGCCCCACGGGCCAAACCACTTGATACCGCCGCCTCACCCACTGAGAAGTTGATCACCATGTACCCCTCCCCTCCTCCTGAGGCCAGCCTATCTACTAAGACAGCACCTATTTTGCCAGTACTGTCTACATGAACACCGGCGCAGGCCACTCGATCCAAACCCTCTATGCTTACAAGCCTGACCGCATCGCCCTTGATGCGCTCTCGCTTGATGCGCACCCCATCTAGGATGGGATCATCCTTGGATACCAGGCTCACGGTGACTGGGATGTCAGATGCGATGATCTCGTTGCACAGCCCCTGCGCTTTGGATAGGTCACTCCATTTCAGGTCGCCGTTGACGTACAGCGAGTTGATATCCATTCTCAGATCCACTTTTACGATGCCTATATCTGGCACGATGGACTTCAGTGTCGATGCCAATAGATGCTCACCAGTATGGGACCGCATGAGCTGCCATCGACGGTCCCAATCCAGCGCCGCTTCCACCACATCGCCGATCTTAAGACTGTGCCCCTTGATAAGATGCCAGGGCGGATCACCATTCCTCATCCCGGTCACGGGAAGGCCAGCTATGCTGCCACTGTCGGCGCTCTGCCCCCCACCCCCAGGATAGAAGGCCGTACTGTCCAGCGACACCCAGTCTCCATCGGTTACGGTCACGATGGCGGTGAACTCTTTGAGATGGGGTTGTGAATGGTAGAGGCGCCCACTCATGGCCTGAGGGATGGGCCATAAAGAAATAAACGTTGCCCCGCCCGTCATCGATGGTCTAGATATCTCGTGTTCATATATACAATATTGATGGAAATATTAGATGAATGAACAAATTAACTTATATGCCTCTTTTCACATGTCCTGGAAGGAGGATGATCTTGACCAAGAGGAGGGATTATGCCATGGACGACCTGGACAGGAGGATCGTCTTGGAAATGAGCATGTCTAGCCAGGGTTCGTTCAGACAGATCGCCAAGCGGTTGGGGGTGCACCCCACCACTCTGATCCAGAGGGTCAAGTCACTTGAGGAGCACGGGGTGATAAGAGGGTATCGAGCCATCATCGATTACCATAAGCTGGGATTCGAGTACATGGCTTTGGTCCACATCTATGTGGAAGGGGATCTCATTGCCATCCAGGAGAGCATCCGGGAGCGGGAGAGCGTGGTCGCCGTGTATGATGTCACGGGGGAGTGCGACTCCATTGCACTGCTGGCCTGCAGGGATCGGGATGAATTGAGCATGGTGGTCAAGCAGATGCTCGGCATCCCTGGTGTCAAGAAGACCAACACCTACATCATACTCAACGTGATCAAGGACCCATTCGACTTCATCCCAGAGCTTCCAATGGATGAGTAGCGACACTTCGCTGACGATCATTCAATTTTTTCATGTATTCTGTTACATAATGACGTCGTGAGACGCCTCATGTTTTTAGAGCAGTTTCTAATATTAAGAACGGGATTTCTGAAAGTCGTAGTTGGGTGAATGGCCAACATTTAAGTCGATGACAACGGTTCTCGGCCAAGCACCCAACGACAGAGGTCAGATAGATGATGAGGACACACACCTGTGGTGAGCTGGGACGAGACGACCTATGTAGCCAGGTCACCCTGTCTGGATGGGTACGCTTCTCGCGAGATCATGGAGGGGTCTTATTCATAGACCTCGCTGACTCTTATGGAAGCACCCAATTGGTCCATGACCCCGAGGCCCTCGATGGCGTTGACCAGGGATCCATCCTGGAGGTGCTGGAGTCTGTAGGCAGGGAATCGGTGATAGCCGTTGGTGGGACGGTAAGGGAGAGGGTCCCCGGAACGGAGGACTCTCGCAATCCTACCGGGCAGGTCGAGGTGCTCATCAATAGTGTGAACGTCCTGAGCAAGTCCAGACCAATACCCTTCGAGATCGCGGAACAGAAGAACTCCATGCTCCCTGGCGAGGATCTGAGGCTCCGGTATCGCTACCTGGATCTCAGACGGGAGGGAATGGTCCGAAACCTCAAGCTCAGGCACCGAGTGATCTCGGCGGGTAGGACGTTCCTCGATGGACAAGGGTTCATAGAGGTAGAGACCCCAATGCTCACGCGGAGCACTCCTGAGGGGGCAAGGGATTTCATAGTGCCATCCCGGCTGTCTCCCGGTGACTTCTACGCGCTGCCCCAGTCTCCGCAGCTGTATAAGCAGATGCTCATGATAGGGGGGGTGGATAGATATTACCAGTTGGCCCGTTGTTTCAGGGACGAAGATCCCCGTGCCGACCGTCAGCCCGAGTTCACTCAGTTGGACCTGGAGATGGCGTTTGTCGACCATGAGGACGTGTTCGTGGTCATGGAGGGTCTGATCTCGGCCATGTGGAAGGCAGCCCGGGGCGAGGAGCTGAGGACCCCGTTCCCGCGGATACCCTTTGCCGAGTCACTGTCCCGATACGGCACCGATGCTCCCGACATGCGTTTCGCGTTGCCGCTGGTGGATGTCACAAATGTGGTGAGGGAAGTGCCGTACGAGATATTCCGCCGCATTCTATCCAAGGGTGGTGTGGTCATCGGCGTGAACGTCAAGTCTGACCTGCTGGACGACCAGGTAGGTAGGAACGAGGTCGATCGCCTCATAGAGTGGGCCAAGGCCCAGGGTATGGGTGGCATCACTTGGATGCGCATGACCTCTGAAGGGCTCAATTCCAACATTGTCAAGTACTTTACCACCGAGGTATTGAGGGAGCTGACCGAGACCATGGCCGCTGAGGAGGGCGACCTGTTGCTGTTCCTGGCTGGACCGAGTGCAAGTACCCTTGCGGGCGGAGCCGCTCTCAGACTCAAGTTGTCCCAGGACCTAGGTCTGGTGGAGGATGACGACCACCGTTTCGTATGGATCGTGGACACACCTGTATTCGAGAAGGATCCAGTCAGTGGGGCGCTGGATGCATGCCACCATCCCTTTGTGCTACCAATGGATCCAGAGGATCTGGATGATGATCCAGAACAGGCGTTGGGTTTCTCCTACGACCTGGTTCTGGATGGTGTCGAGCTGGGCAGCGGTTCTCTTCGGAACCACGATCCTGAGGTGCAGCGCAAGGTGTTTCACCTGCTCGGGCTGAGCGACGAACGCATCGATGAGCAGTTCGGATTCTTCATGGAGGCGCTGTCGTTCGGCGCTCCCCCTCATGGGGGCATGGCCATAGGCATCGATCGTCTCTGCGCCTTACTCACTGGGGCTGACAGCATCCGCGAAGTCATCGCATTCCCCAAGAACAAGCGCATGTTCTCGCCAGTGGACAGCTGCCCGGCCCCAGTGAATGAGGAGCGACTGAATGAGCTTCAGATCATATCGCTAGCGGGTGATGATTTCGAGGACATCGACCTAGACGACCTGTAGATCGAATAGGTCGGTGTCGCCGAATCGTTCATATATGTCCACGGTGAGTGATTTTCCGATGTGGCATGTCAGCGTGGACGTTGGCGGGACATTCACCGACCTAGTGGCCATGGGTGAAGGCCGTTTGTCGATAAAGGTGCCCACCACGCCCTCACGACCTGAGGAAGGGGTACTGGCGGCCTTCGAGCAAATGCGGGAGCGCACCAATGGTGAAGTGGCATCAGTGGCGCATGCCACAACCATCGCCACCAATGCTCTGTTCGGTCAGGTCAATATCGATCTTCCTCGACTGGCACTGATAACAACCTCTGGTTTCAAGGACGTCTTGGCCATAGGACGACAGAACCGGCCCCGGTTGTTCGATGTCCACTCCCGGCGCTTGGATCCACTGGTGCCCCGTGAGCTGCGATCCGAGGTCGATGAGCGCATTGGTCCCGATGGAACCGTGCAGCGTCCTCTGAAGGTCGAGGGCCTGGAGTCACTGGCCCTGAGCCTGGAGCGTAGCGGAGCGGAGATGGTGGCGATATGTCTTATCAACGCATTCGCCAATCCCGTTCATGAGGATGAGCTGGAGAGATGGATGGGGGCCAGGCTTCCCGACATCGATGTGGTATCATCGCACGATGTCTGCCCAGAACACCGCGAGTTCGAGCGGATGAGTACCACGGTCATCGATGCGATCCTGAGACCGGTGACGGTCGAATACTTCCGTCGATTGGAATCGGGAATGAGGGGGATGGGCATAGATGCCCCCCTCATGGTCCTCAAATCCGATGGCGGCCTCTCACCTGCGGACTGCGTGTCCCCGGCCGGATTGATAGAGTCCGGGCCAGCGGCCGGCGTGGTGGCCGCCGCCCGGCATGGGGTCCGCATGGGCTGGGATCGGGTGCTCACCTTCGATATGGGGGGCACCACTGCCAAGGCGGGAGTGGCCAACCATGGCAGGCCTGAGGTGGTCACAGAGTACGAGGTGGGCGGAGAGGTGCATGTGGGCCGGGCGATAAAGGGGAGCGGTTACCCGGTGCGTTTCCCGTTCATAGACCTGGCCGAGTGTTCCGCCGGGGGCGGGAGCATCGCCAAGGTGGATATCGGCCGCTCGCTCCGAGTAGGTCCGCTTTCAGCCGGTGCTGTCCCTGGCCCGGCATGCTATGGCCGCGGAGGCGGGGACGCCACCATCACCGACGCCAACCTATCGTTGGGCCGACTCCCATCGGAGCTGGCTGAAGGGTTCAAGCTGGATAGGAGGCTGGCCCAGGAGGCCATCGAGTGCAATGTGGGCAAACCTCTGGGATTGGACGTGGAACGGGCGGCGCTGGACATGATCGAGGTGGTCAATTCCCTGATGTCCCGTATACTTCGCATTGTTACCGTGGAGAGGGGACTATATCCAAAGGCCCATCTCATGGTGGCGTTCGGGGGGGCAGGTCCTCTGCACGCCTGCGAGCTGGCGGCCATGGTCGGCTGCAGGGATGTCCTAGTGCCTGGATCGTCTGGATTATTGTCCGCCGAGGGCCAGCTGCACTGTCCCGTGACCGAGAACCGAACCACTCCATTCTGCTTGGGGGAGAACCTTGTCATGGGTACCATTGAGGAAGCGATGGCAGCCAACGCTGACTCGGCCCTCATGGCCATGTCCAGGCACGGTCTCGATTCGGATGCGACGATCAGGCATAGCCTGGATATGCGTTATAGGGGGCAGTCATACGAGATAGCGGTCCCGGTGGAGCCAGGGGGGACGATGCACATAGTGAAAGAACGCTTCAGAGCCCTCCACCTTCGGCTGTATGGTCACGCCTCCGATGATCTGGTGGAGGTGGTGTGCTTGCGCAGCCGGGCGGAGGCCCACCGTCACGTGCCAGAGGACGTCCTTCTTCCCCCGACGACATGGGAGTCTCACCGTACTGTAAGGGAGGTCATTTTCGATCGCGGCGGCCGCCAGACGCCGATCTTCGATTGGCGCTCGACCGGTCGAGATGTGAGAGCGGGCCCCATGGTCATAGAGGACTATGGCACCACTGTGCTTGTTCCTCCAGGCTGGACGGTGGCCCGTGATGCTTGGGATGGGTTGTGGATGAGGAGGGTGGCCTGATGGACCCGGCATTGGTGGAGGTCATCAGGGGCGGCATGGTCCACACATGCGAGGAGATGGGCATTGCCTTGCGTCGCTCGGCCTACTCTCCTAACATCAAGGAGAGGTTGGACTTCTCCTGCTGCGTGTTCGATGCTGAGGCAAGATTGGTGGCCCAAGCTGAACACATCCCGGTACATCTTGGCTCCATGCCCTTCGCCGTTACCAATGGTCTAAGGGCCTTCGGACGTGAGCTTGGACCTGGGGATATGCTGGTCTTCAACGATCCCTACATCAGTGGCACACATCTGCCCGATATCACCCTGGTGTCACCAGTTTTCTATGAAGGGGATAGAGTGGGCTATGTGGCCAATAAGGCCCATCACTCTGATGTGGGGGGCTCTACCCCCGGGAGTCTGAATCCCTTCTCTACCACATTGGAGGAGGAGGGCATAGTGATGCCGCCAAGGCTGATGGTCAGTCGAGGTGAACTGCGCAAGACGGTCATCGATGAGATATGTTCCCAGGTCTGGGGCCCAGAGATGCGCCGGGGAGACCTAATGGCCCAGCTGGCCGCCAACCACGTGGGCTCGGAGCGAATGTCCGAGCTGGTGGGGCAGCATGGGGCGATCAAGGTGACAATGGCCGGGGTGGAGACGATGACGATGTCCGAGGCCAGGATGAGGTCTGCCATCAGAAGTATGCCCGAGGGCACGTTCGAGGGCGAAGACGTGATAGAGTTCGGGGACGATCTTTATACCATCCGCCTTGCGGTGACCGTGGAGGGTGACAGCATGACGTTCGACTATGAGGGTACTGACACTCAGATGTCGGGGGCGATGAACGCTCCGCTAGGGGTTACCATTTCGGGAGTGTTCTTCTCGTTGCTCTCCATGATGGATCCGGGCATCCAGATGAATCAGGGGTGCTTCGAGCCGGTGGAGGTGAGGGTGCCGGAGGGATCGATCCTGAACCCCGTCCGCCCGGCGGCGGTGGCCGGCGGCAATGTGGAGACATCACAGCGTAACGTCGATGTCATATTCTCGATCATGGGAAGGATGATGCCAGAACGAGCCATGGCCCAGGGCCAGGGGACCATGAACAATGTGTGCGTGGGCGGTTTCCATGGAGGTGAGTCCTGGGCATTCTATGAGACCATAGGTGGGGGCCAGGGGGCGACCAGGGGGTTGGACGGTGCTGATGGCGTGCAGGTGAATATGACCAATACCATGAACACCCCGATGGAGTCGATGGAGGCCACATACCCGGTGCGATTCAGGCGCTACGTGCTCGTCCCAGATAGCTGCGGCCCAGGCCAGTGGCGGGGAGGTTGCGGCATCGAACGAAGCTGGGAACTGCTGGCTGATGAGGCGACCTTGACTCTGATGATGGGGCGGTCCAAGTTTCCCCCCCGCGGCATCGAGGGCGGCAGGGATGGCTCCAGGTCACTTGCCTATGTGGTACGTGACGATCTGAGGATACAGCTGGCATCCAAGACCGTGTTCTCTATGAAGAAAGGGGATGTGTTGGTGGTCAAGACCCCAGGCGGGGGCGGCTATGGCGATCCAAGGGAGAGGGATGAGGAGGCCCGGCTGAATGACATCCGACAAGGTCTCGTATCCTGCGAGTCGGCGATCGAGGATTACGGCATCGACCTGGAACACGACCCTCAGACCTAATGATATTCGTCTTTGTGGACGCCATAGGACTGAGCGATAACGTTACGTTTCCGTCAGATCCGTTTCCGTAGCGCTGACATCACCGCGGCCACCACATCTCTGGAGGAGTACGATCCTTTGGTGGCCTGCATGATCTGACCGATGGCTCGGTTGGCCGCCTTCTCGTTGTCTTGAAAGTCCTTCACAAGTTCTGGATTGTCATCGAGGAACGATTCGACCATATCAATTATATCGCCTTCGGGGGCCTGGATCGTCTCCAGATCCCTCCCCTCGGCCAAGGCCTCGATCCTCATTCTGCCCTCGACGTCGCTCATCTTTCCTGACGTCGTGGAGATGATCGCCGCCACTACCTCATTCTCGACCTCATCAAGACGCGGCTCCAACTTCGACCACGATGCGGTTATCGGTCCAGTGACCCAGGTGATCGCTGCATCACTGCCAACATCGACGGCTAGTCTCTCGAACAGTGAGGCCAGGCTCATGGATGTGGAAACGATCTGTCTGGCTACCGTTTCTTGCACCCCATGCTTGTCCACCAATCGGACCATGGTCTCCATCGGCCCCTCTCGTATCTCGAGGGCATCGGCCATGGCGCGTATATGGAACACTCCGAGGTCCGGTTCGCCTATGTATCCATAGTCCTCTTCGAACTCCTTCTTACGCGCTGGCAGCGTGACCCCGCGCCCTTCCTCGAACCGTCGGGTCTCGCGGAGCACTGGTCTCTTGGCCTTCAGCAGCTTGACCTGGCGCACCGCCTCGTACTTCAGCGCCCGCTCGATGTTGCGCAGTCCTTGCACATTCTTTACCTCGACCCGCTCCTCAGCTACCGATATGTTGCAGTCCGCCCGCACTGAGCTCTCGCCGTCTGCCTGCACACCGACCACATGTCTGAGTTCCTTCAACAGTTCGGTGACGAAGCGACGGGCCTCGGATGGTGAGGTGATGTCGGGTTCGGTGACGATCTCTACCAAGGGGATCCCGGATCGGTTGTAGTCGATGAGTGACACCTCTTCCCCTGTCTTACCTACTCGACGCACTCTTCCCGGATCATCTTCTAGGTGCACCCTGCGGATACGGATCTTCTTACCATCGAGAATGAACTGACCCCTTTCGCCGATAGGCGAGTCGAACTGGGTTATCTGGAAGTGGCGCGGTAGATCGGGATAGAAATAGGTCTTCCGGGTGAACCAGGTAGCATCGGGTACTTCACATTCCATCATCCTGGCGATGGTGAGTCCCAGCTCTAGCGCCCTGCGGTTGAGGACCGGCCTGGATCCAGGCAGTCCCAGACAGGTGGGGCATATCGCGGTGTTCGGCTCCTCGGCCGATGTGGCGCAGGAGCAGAACAGCTTGCTGCGGGTGGGCAGCTGCACGTGGACCTCCAATCCTATCTTCATAGGATCACCTCAGGTCGCATGGGCGGATGCGCACCGTTCCAGCTTTCCGCCATCGTGACCAGCCGCCCTTCGGTCCAGTGAGGGGACACGAATTGCATTCCCACTGGAACTCCATCGACATAGCCACAGGGGGCCGACAGATGAGGCAGCCCGGCCAGGTTGGGAGGCACAGTGAGGCCGTCTGCCTTGTATGTGTCCAGCGGACTCATTCCTTCGATGTCCGCGAACAGGGGCGGGAGGAACGGCATGGTCGGTGTCAGTACCAGGTCGTGCTCTTCGAATGCCTGGGCATACTCGGATATCACCAGTTCCCTGGTGGCCAACGCTTTCATGTAGTACCGGTCGCGGAAGCCGACCATACGGGTGAAGGTGCCCAGTAGCACCCTTCTCTTGGCCTCTTGGCCCAGGTAGCGGGACCTGGTCTTGGAGAAGTAGGGGTCGAAATGCTGGTTATAGTCCTCGTTCCTCTCCCCGTATCTCATGCCGCAGTAACGTGCCAGGTTGGTGCTGGCCTCCGATGTGGCCAGGACGTAGTACGCCGGGAGTGCGAACCGAAGAGCAGGCATGGGCATAGTGGTGACCTCTATTCCCATGTGGCTGAGATGTTCTATGGCCGTTTGGAATGTTTCCAGGACGTCGCCATCCACGCCATTCAACGAGTCTTCTGGGATGACCACTCTGCGTACCTCCGCATCCAGCTCCAGCGGTGGTTGGGCGCAGGAGGTCGGATCGCGTGGATCGGCCCCCGAGATGATGGGCAGGAACCGACGCAGATGTCCGACGTCCATGGTCAGCAGGCCGATCTTGTCCAAGGAGTTGCCATAGTCGATGAGGCCGTATCTGGACACCCGACCGTATGTGGGGGTGAGCCCGAACACGCCGCAGAAGCTGGCCGGACACGAGATGGATCCTCCGGTGGACACACCGAGAGCTAGATGGCCAGGTATGACCGAGGCGGCGCAGGCCGCTCCCGCGGACGATCCACCGCACGCTCGCTTGAGGTCGAAGGGGTTCAAAGGAACCTGGTAACCTGAGTTGGTGCCGAAGGTGCCGAAGCCGAACTCATCCATGTTGGTTTTTCCTAATAGCACCCCTCCAGCGCTACGCAACCTTGCCACGGCGGTGGCATCGAACGGGGGACGATAGCCTTCCAGTATGCGCGACCCCGCCCGGGCCTGCAGATCCTTGGTGCACAGATTGTCCTTGGCCGAGAATTGGAATATACTTTCATCCTCTCCGGGAACGGTCTCTGCCGCCATGTCGTTGAACATATGGTATGTCTGGTTCAACTTCTCCAAGTCGAAGGTGAGACCGCTCATGACAGCCGTGGCCCCCTCACCCATCCTTGATAGGTCGTGAGCATTTCTCTTAGTGAGTCCACGTCCACATCGTAACCGACCTCGTCCTCGCGCAACACATCCGCTACAGGTATGGGGTTGAACCCGAAGCACTCCACATCAGGCGCTTCGTCCAACATGGAGAGGTACTCTAGGATGTCATTGAGGTCGTTGCAGAATGTTTGCAGTTCCTCGTCCGACAGCTCCAGCCTGGCCAGTTTGGCCACGTTCCTCACGGTCTCAATGTCCATGCGTCGATCACCTTGGGGACGTTCTGGCAGTTCAGTGGTCCTGGCCTATATATTGTTGTCGAAAGGATGGCCAGCCGGTCACCATCCTGGATGCTTTACGATCATGGACAAGGATACAACATAAAGTGGAGGTGGGGAAATATTTATCTCCCAAATGCAGCAATCCTGCTTTGGGTGTAATAATGGCCGACGTGGAAAAGATACTCAAGGACGCTCACAAGTTCCTAGCGCAAGAAG
Organism: Methanomassiliicoccales archaeon; assembly: GCA_030604065.1. GTDB lineage: Archaea > Thermoplasmatota > Thermoplasmata > Methanomassiliicoccales > JAUVWO01 > JAUVWO01. The sequence continues at coordinate 29,552 of JAUVWO010000006.1, forward strand.
ACTTCAAGAAAGCTTACAATAAGTTCAAGAAGGCCCTTGAGGAGGACCCTGAGTCCGCCGAAGCTCATTTCGGAATGGCTGAGTCAGGGATGTTCGTCCCCAAGCTCACAGCCGACGAGATCGTGGAAAGCTACAAACGAGCGGTGGAGTTCGATCCTGAAAATGCCTTCTATCTGCTGGCAATGGGCTCTTTCAGCCTGGAATCTGGTAAGTTCGGCGAGGCCGAGGGCGCCTACAACAGGGCCGCGGAGCTCGATCCAGACAACGCTCTCGAATTCTTCTCCGAGTTCGGTGTAAAGTATTCGAAGCTGGCGCCCCTGTTCTATGAGCAGTACTTGGACGAGAAGACCCAGGAGATGATCGACCGCAAGTCGCTCCAGTACATGCTCAAGGCCATCGAGTTGGATCCGGATAGAGCGAAGAAGATGCTCTGAACAAGGTCGGGCGGAACCGCCGCTGGCCAACCCTTCCCGTTTTTTCGAAATAAAATTCTTGTATGTTTTATATATATATGTCAAATATCGTTTCTTAATCAATCTTCAAGATCATTGGAGGAGAACCAGATGATTGACGATGGCATAAGGAGTAGGGATTCCCCTCTCAACATGCTCGCATCGCTCATTGTGGCCGCAATGTTCATCGGCATGTCACTCAGCGTGATGGTCGGTGCGCCGGCGGCAGCGGCAGAGGCCCCTGAGGCCTCGTCCCGATGGCGGATGTAGAGGCCTTGCTTTCACACACACCCATAAGGGTGAACGACACGACCGAGCTAGCCGCTGTGGCCAGCAGCGGGGACGGTACATATGCTGACCCCTATCTGATAGAAGGATGGAATATCGATGCCCAGGGCGGACCCTATGGCATCTTCATCGCCAACATCAGTGATGGAACGCGCTTCGCGGTGCGCAACTGCTCAGTCAGCAACGTAATTGGGAGCACATCCGTGGCTATGCTCATGGGGGCCGGCATAGTCATCTCCGATGTCACACTGCCTGTGATGGCTCAAACAATATCGTTCTGGATAGAGGGTTGTGAGGTATCCAACTGCACCTATGGCATCAAGCTCATTCGGACAGACGTAGGGATGTTGCGAGGGAATGAGGTCGTGGATAGCATACATACTGGAATCATCTTAAGTGGCGGTTCCGTCTACAACAGATTGGTAAGTAACACCTTCTCTGGCAACGCCGGGTTGGCGGTGAACATCTATGGCTCAGATTACAACTGCGCGATCAGGAACACCATAATCGACAACGATCAGACCGGCATCCAGGTCTACAGTTCGGAATATTGTGTGGTCATGGGTAACTGGATCGAGTCCAACCCGAAATACGGTCTGAATGTCGGCTCCTCTACCAATAATCATCTGGTGGCCAACACCCTGATAGACAACAATGGCGCAGGCACAGATTACGATCCCTCTCATGTCCAGGCCAAGGACACCATCGGTGGCAACTATTGGACATACCTGTACGACGGCAAGCACATCGGCAACTACTGGAGCGATCTGAACGTCTCGGCCTGGTCCAACGGCACCATGCAGGGTTCGTATGTGGTGGATGACGCAGGCGGCGGGGTGGATCCCTACCCGTCGGCGTTCCCGGTCAATTCCGTCCCGCTAGAGTTCACCAGCAACAGCAGTACCGATGCGAACATGTTCTACTATGGGCTGGAGGGCAACGGCACCCAGGACAACCCTGTGGTGATAAGCGACCTGGTCATCAATGCACAGGGAGCTGGCAGCGGCCTGATGTTCAAGGACCTGGCTGACGAGCTAGACCCATATGACTATCTGGTGACCGGTTGCGAGATCCATAATGCGCTCGACACCACCCAGGATGGAATGGGGGCTGGCATACTGGTGAGCGACACCGGCGTAGGCTCTGGCCCATTCACATTTGATGGCACCATA
>JAUVWO010000085.1 GCA_030604065.1 Methanomassiliicoccales archaeon
CTGCTTGCAAAGCAGGCGATCTTCCGAGCTGATCTACTGGCCCTTGAGGCCAGGAAGACCGATTTGGAATAAAAGGTTTTCCAGGGCTCAGTCCCTTACCTTGAACCACCTCCAGCAATGGGGACATGAAGTGCAGATACAGCACCACAGCGGCGAGCATGATCCCAATGAACGAATATGAGTGCTCGAGCGATTCGAAGATGTAAAAAGCTCCGAGAGCGACCCATGAGATCACCGATAGGATCCATGACCATCGATACCTGCCATGATCATGCTGGAAAGGAACAACATGAATAGCGCGAGAACCAAATATAGCAGTGACTCGGATATTCCCTCAAGAGGTGAATCACCTACTATCCCCTCTACCAGGAAACCCATCGCTGCCAGAATGTACACGAGCCCAATAATGAACCATGTCATTGACAGGACGAGTACACAGATCGGTCTTTGACGCACCTTTCCTCCCCAGCTGAAAATATTCCTTGCTCGGATATTTCTTAATTTCCCTTATGGAAGTCTCTGATAGGATGCCGCTGAATGATCTAGCGATCGAGCTTTCCTATCAAACGATCATCGACCTGATCTTTGTGACAGACCGAGCACCTGCCGGGTTTATCGATCAACGCTTGCTCAGGGTCGCCCCTTGACTGGCGTCACCGACCAGCTGCCGATATTTGAGCAGCAGACCCCCTAAAACCTTATCCGGCGGTTTGATAGCAGCCAAGCGAGCACTGATGACATCCTCGGCTACCAGAAGATCGATCGCGCGTCCTGGTATGTCAATACGTATCCTGTCCCCATCAATGACCGCCGCAATGGTGCCACCATCGTATGCCTCGGGGCTGACATGACCTATGCAAGGACCTCGAGTAGCCCCAGAGAAGCGTCCATCTGTTATCAGTGCCACTGAATCAGACAGACCCATTCCTGCTATGAGCGACGTGGGTGACAACATCTCTGGCATACCTGGGCCCCCTTTAGGGCCCTCGTAACGGATGATCACGACATCACCAGAAACTATATTGCCAGCGCAGATGGCCTCCATTGCCGCCACCTCCGAATAGAATACCTTTGCAGAACCTTCAAAACGCATCATGGCCTCACTGACCGCTGCCTGCTTGACCACCGACCCATTGGGAGCTAGGTTGCCTCTAAGGACCGCTATACCGCCCTCACGGTGGTACGGATCGTCCATGCTCCTGATGATATTTCCATCCCGGATCTCGGCCGAGCGAGCGATCTCCTGTATGCTGCTGCCATTTATCGTGTCCGCCGCTTCCAGTAGGGGTGCCAGTCGATTAAGCACCGCAGGTATGCCACCAGCGTGGTCAAGGTCTCCCATGTGATGCGGTCCCCCCGGCCTCAGAGCGGTCAGATGCGGTACCGACCTTGATATCTCATCGAAGACACCGATGTCCATGTCGATGCCGAACTCACTGGCCACAGCGGGTACGTGCAATGCGGTGTTAGTGGATCCGCCTATGGCCATGTCCACCCTGATGGCATTGCGCAGCGAAGCCGGTGTGACGATGTCCCTTGGACACACCCCGTCCCTTACCAGCTCCACGATGCGGACGCCGGTGCGATAGGCTATGTCCATCTTGGCCTCGTCGGTGGCAAGGCAGGTGGCGCAGCCCTCGAGACTCAGTCCCATGGCCTCGGTCAAACAGGCCATGGTATTGGCGGTGAACAGGCCCGAGCAAGAGCCCTCACCTGGACAAGCGCAGCGTTCCATCTCGATCACATCATCCTCCGTTGCATTTCCGGCCGCCAGCGAGCCAAGTGCCTCGAAGACGCTCTGAAGATCAAGTGCCTTGCCTCCACTGTATCCCGTTTCCATGGGCCCGCCGGTAAGGATCGCCGCCGGTATGTTCACCCGGCCAGCAGCCATAAGCATCCCTGGAGTGATCTTGTCGCAGTTGGTCACTCCCACCCACCCATCTAGCTGGTGGGCTTCCACCATCAACTCACAGCAGTCAGCTATGGTCTCCCGTGACGGGAGAGAAAAGCGCATACCTCTGTGCCCCATAGCCACACCGTCACAGACTGCCGGAACGCCGAACTCGAATGCAACGCCGCCAGCGTCCTCGATCCCACGGCGGACCTCGACCACCAGCTTGCCTAGGTGGATATGCCCAGGCACGATATCGTTGAATGAATTAGCGATACCTATGAAAGGCTTTTCAAAGTCATTGTCCGTGATCCCACAGGCCCGGAGAAGGCTCCTCGATGGGGCCTTGGCTATCCCACTCTTCACATTGTCACTGCGCATTTCGATCCCCATCGGTAATCAAAACCGGCATATTAAACGATGGGGGCAGAACAAGCCTGTGTGGGCCTATCACCAATTAACCATGCGGGGATCCATAGCCATTCGGCTGGTTACATCGAGACCCGCATCTCCGGCCATACGCAGGAAAACATCAGCATCGTCCTGATGTCCATGAGTAGCCAATGACCTACCAACTCGATATAGGTCCTCCACGGTCGGATCGCCGATATCCATCGAACTCCGTACCAACGATAAAGCCTCATTCTTGTCCCCTCCAGACTCCAGCACGAATATGCCATGAAAGAGCATGTCCATTCGTTCCTCATAGGCCAGATGATAGACACTCCGAGTGCTGACCTTGCGGAGTGCAAACCTTTCCGCCATTCTCAGGGCGACATCCATATAATCCATGACCTGCCATCCGGGACGCAGGTTACGATCCATACAGTGATCCAGGAAGGCTCTCACCACTAAGGATCCATATCCCCGTCTAAGATCCTCAGATCTATATGTCCTCACATCTGTGAGCATATCCCCCCCCGATACGTGTGAGGAAAGACATGTGGAGATGATCTCATTGCCTCTGGTCATAGCGAAACCGACACCGGACGCAATGAATGCGCTGACACTCGACCATGTATCCAGGACATGATTGACCAGATACTTGTCAACCTCCTTGGCCATCATGTTGGTGTCCACCTGTCTTATGGCATATCCTTGAGACACAAGTCGCCGCCATTTACCGTACTCGAGGTTGATGTCAGGGTCGAATAGGTAGGTACTCATGGTGATCTGCTTCAATCTCCTGTGAGGTATCATGTCCTGCAAGAGGTCACCCCAATCCCCCTCATCATCAGGCACCTGTATCACCACATGAGGATGGCCCGTGGCCAACCCATCTAAGGACAGTGTGGAAAGCAATAGGTCCTCCAATTCACCCTCGAGCCCTAGTCCCCTCGGGTTGCCGGTTAGGTAGCACCGCCCGGATTGGGTCCATATGAAACACAATGATGCTTTATCCATATCGTCGACGTATACCTTGGCGCGAGTATTCTCATTCAACACTGAGCGTGCCGCGATGGCCTCATTCCAGTTCCCGAACAGGTGCCCAAGGGAATCGAACCTTGGGCCGTCGACCTCGTATAGCATATTTAATTAATTTCAATCCATTCGATAAATACTTAATGAATAATGACACCACTGTACCGTTGAGAAGTTCTCTATCCACATCGAGTGAAACCGCCTATCCATCACCAATGACCCCACCTACGATCAGGCATTCGGATGCGAAATTGGATATCTTCTTGGATATGAAGTCGACCACGGCCACCATCTATCGCCCAATAAGGCATTCCATTTCATACAATTGAGTGAACTGAGCACTGGTCTTCATGACGCCCGTATCACCAAAATCGAACCATATATTGTATATCAGATCGCGGGTCTCTGAAAAGCACTGGTTGCCCACATGCAGTTCCACTCGTTTGAACTCATCCCAAAATAGGATGACGACCGGTGAGGATGATCCTCTAGAACCGTCATAGAAAAAAGAGAATCCTCAGATCCCAAAGAAACGCTTGACGTTAGGTCTGAACAAATAGTACAGAATGACCAGGTGGATCACTAGTGAAATGATCGATACCGGTCCACCAATGACAATACTCATAATGTCGCTTATAAGGCTGAGCAATGTGAAAATCAGTATCAAATACCATGCCCACGATTTTCCGGAGAATAGGGCGATGGCTACAAACAGTCCTATTAGCCCGAACAGGAACAGGAACACTCCATATGTCATCCCATAATCTATTTCCACCAAAGCGCTCCCGAACACAATGGTTATGCCAGCCAGGATCATGATCAGACTTCCTAAAAGCTGCAGAACCGCAACAAGGGTGATCCCCAACGGCCTTTTCCTTCTAGGTATGTAGCCAGGCTGGTTGTAGGCCATAATGATGGATGTATATAGGTTATATAAAGAACATATATACAAATCACAGATCGATAAAGCGTCACCTAATCCATTCCCTTCCATCAATCACCCCTCCCTGAACCCTATCAGGCCTGAGAAAGGAGCATCCTTGGATGATCAGAGTGAGCGAAACCTTATATGACGGACGGTCACTCGCCGCCCATGCGCGGCCTGTTCAATAGCATCGGGCATCCACGAGGATTGACGGGACGCTTCGTCTTGCACAAGATGGTCAAGGGACACGGACCTTTGCTGAGATGGGTGTTGGAGATCATAGACCTTAAAAGCGTAACGAGAATCCTTGACGTCGGCTGCGGCAGGGGTGAGTCACTTCGTATGCTAGGAAATATGAGCTCGAAGTTCGAGTTGACCGGCCTGGACATCAGCGATACCTCGGTGGCTTCGGCCAAACGCAACTGCCGGAACCTCATATCCATGGACCGGTGTCGCATAGTTCAAGGTGAGGTCGATACATTGCCCTTCGATGACAACCAGTTCAATATGGTCCTCGCCATCGAGACCTACTTCTTCTGGCCCGACCTTGGTCATGGACTTGATGAGATACACAGAGTGCTGACTCCTGGTGGCCGATTCATTCTGGTCTCGGAGGCCTATGATCATCCCGCCTTCAAGGAAAGGAATGGTCTCTGGGAGAAACGATGTGACATTAGGTTTCTAGGTCCGGAAGAGATCGAAGCAACGATGATAGGTTCAGGCTTCGATACGGAGATCATGGTGGACGAGGAGCGAAACTGGATCCTGGCCATCGGCAGGGTATGAGATGACCCTGACAAAAGATATATCCATGATCTAACTGCTCCGCTGCATATCTAAAATACCCCTCGATCATGACAGGAACATCTATAAGATCGATCCTGTATCGTACAGACTGATTTACGATAACCTATTAAACCTAGATTTCGTTGAGATCTACGCGATCCCATTTGAACAAGAAGATGGGAAGGTATTTTAGCGCTCTAGGAGCGCAGTACGATCTCGATATTCACACCATCGGGGACCTGGATCCTCATAAGCTGGCGCAGGGCCCGCTCATCGGCGTCCAGATCGATCAATCGCTTGTGGATCCTCATCTCCCAGCGGTCCCAGGTCTCACAACCCTCACCGTCAGGGCTCTTCCTGCACGGCACCTGCAATCTCTTGGTGGGCAGGGGTATGGGCCCTCTAAGGGCAACTCCAGTCCTCTGGGAAATGCTCTGGATCTGAGCGCATACCGAGTCGACCTTCTTCGGGTCTGTTCCGCTGAGGGATATCCTCGCTTGCTGAGACATGTTTAACCCCATAATTATAGGAAAGGGGAAAGGGATTTAACGCTTCTCCACGGAGATGCATACACCAGCAGCCACAGTTTGTCCCATGTCGCGTATGGCGAACCTGCCCAGCTGAGGGAACTCCTTCACGGGTTCCACGACCAGGGGCCGGGTAGGCTCCAGCAGGACGATGGCAGCGTCACCGGTCTTCAGGAACTGGGGATTCTCCTCCTTGACAGTACCGTTCCTGGGATCCAGCTTGGCCAATAGCTCCACGAACCTGCATGCGACCTGGGCAGTATGCAAATGGAACACCGGTGTATAACCGACGGTGATCACGGAAGGATGATTCAGGACCATGATCTGAGCCTTGAACCTGCGTGCCACGGAC
>JAUVWO010000054.1 GCA_030604065.1 Methanomassiliicoccales archaeon
GGGCGAAGCGGCGGCCAGGGAGAACGACATGGAGATCCGGCATTTCCTGCAGGGCTCGAACATAGTCTTCGTGACCGCGGGCATGGGCGGTGGGACCGGGACCGGTTCCGCGCACTACGTGTCGAGGATCGCCAAAGAGCAGCTTGGTTGCCTCACGTTAGGCGTGGTCACGCTGCCGTTCGAGGCTGAGGGCAATGTGCGCATGGAGAATGCTTTGGAGGGGTTGGAGAAGATGCGCCGCATATGCGATACTACCATCGTCATCCCCAACGACAAGATACTGAACCTGGTGCCCAATCTGCCGGTGGACCAGGCTTTCAAGGTGGCCGACGAGGTTCTGATGCAGACCATCAAGGGCCTGACCGAGATCGTCACCAAGCCCGGCCTGGTCAACCTGGATTACGCCGACCTGCAGACGGTCATGAAGGCAGGCGGGGTGGCGTTCGTTGGCATAGGCGAGGCCGCGGAGACCAGTGGCAAGCGGGACCGCGTTGAGATGGCGGTCGAGGAAGCGCTAAGCTCCCCGCTGCTTGGCGAGATAGATCTTGAGGACGCCAAAGGGGCGCTCATCCGGGTCGTCGGCGGTCCCGATATGACCGTCAGCGAAGCGGAGAGGGCGGCCAAGATAGTGTCGTCCCGGGTCAGCAACCGTGCCCGTATCATATGGGGGTGCTCGGTGGATCCTGAGATCGAAGGCCAAGTGAGGATCCTGCTCATAGTCACCGGGGCCAAGAGCAAGTACATGCTCGGCGCCACCGACGACATGGGTTCTCCGGCCCGACCTAGCATGGCGGGGTACCAGGTCGGTGGGCCCAGCTACGATGACGACACCGGGCTGGACTTCATCAGCTGAGTCAAAGCTCGAAGTCGGAGAGTCCGAAGGTCAGAGCGGGGCACGGATCCAGGCAGTCCCCGCAATGGACGCAACGTCCTTCGTCCACCCTTACCCTCCCTTCTATCAAGGCAAGGGCCCCCTCTGGGCATCGGGTGATGCATAGACCGCATCCCACGCAGCTATCTGCCTTGACCATCACCTTGTGCACCTTCTCTAGGCCATCAGCGGAAGGGTTGATGACCTTGCACCCATCGGAGCGCACCTCGACTCCGATGACCGTGAAGTCATCCTCGAAGGCCACGACCTCGCCCAGCATGTTGGCCAGGTTGGCAGCGGCGGACATGTCGACCTTTCGTGACAGTATGGCCGAGACACCGTCCTCGTCCACCGTCATGGATAGTCCGTCATCGATGTTGCGGACCTTCTCCATGACCTCCGCGGCCCGTGCCGGTGGCAGCATGTCACTCATCTCATTGAGCACCGACTCGGGGACGTCTCTCCAGCGCCATAGGTCGAAGTCTATCCATTCCTTCGGAATGCCCCTCTCCTCGGCGTAGGATCGGAGCCGATCCTCCCAGTCAGCGTAACGGTCACATCCCTCCTTCACCAGCTCCAGCTCGGCCATGTCCGAGGCCGGGCATACGAAACAGCCGATGCGATCAAGTCCCCGATCGTACCAGGTGTTGTACTCCACACCGCGCGAGAGTATCAGCAGCCACACGTGCAACTGGGTCCATTCCTGTATCGGCGATGCTCCCACCTGTCCAGGGACCCAAGGATTGCGCCACACGTTGGGCTTGGCCGCCCGGCTCGCCGACTCGTAGCGACGCTGGCCGATGAAGGACAGCACACCATCGGGAAAGTGTCTGGTTATTGCTCTTACCGTAGGTCCGAGCTTGTTGGTCTTGCAGCACCATCGATGGTCACGGCCCGGGGGGCCGAACAGGCTCACGTTCCTTAGGAAAGTATCCTCTCGATCAAGCTCCATGATCACCTTCAGGTCATGTGTCTCAGCGAAGCGGCGCACGTACTCCAAGGTCTCGTTGAACTCCAACCCGGTGTCAATGAACAGCAGGGGGAGATCAAGACCCGCCTCCTTGGTGAGTATCCAAGTGGCCAAGCTGTCCTTGCCTCCGGAGAATGAAACCACCGCCGGTAGCTGGTGCTCATCAATGACATTGCGAATGAACCTTGATGATCGGCCGATGCGCCGGTCCAACATGGGGGTGTTGGCCTCGAAGGCCTCCTCCCATGTGGCCCCAGCTCGAGGTCGGGGTCTTGGGCCGCGATCGGTCCAACGGTTCTTGACCGACAGGCCTTTGGCGCTGTCCACCATCTCTTGGCCCCCCATACGGGCGATGCCTGAGCAGATGGCCTCGCCGTCGGTGTCCAGTACGACCACCTCGTCCCCGTAGACGATGGCGGGGTCGGCATCCACCACTCCTGGGGCCATCAGGTTCTTCTTATCGCGAACGAACCGCACCGCGCCCTTGTCGCATATCACCAGGCTTCTGGTGATCTTCTCGGCGATGGCATGGGCCGCGCCCATGCGGGCTATGAAACGCCAGCCCTTGCCCATATCATAACGCAATGCGCCCACCACTTCGCCGTCGATGATGACTTCATCCATGCGGTCGAGTGCCGGTACCTTGTTCATGATCACGACCCTGCCGCTTTCAAGCAGGGCGTCACCACATCCGGGCCCGAACTGGGCATCAACGGTGGCGCGCAACACCTTGATATTGTGTGCGAACGCCGGTCTAGAATCCGCAGGCGGAGTGACATCGACCGCCTTGGTCGGGCCGCCGCAGCGTCCGCACTCGCGATCCTCTAGCACCGGCAGGTTGCATGCATCGCACCATCTCAGGTGGTTCTTTCCCAAGCGCACCGCGCCCATGCCTGGGCCACGGTTCAGGGCGGATATTAAGCCTTCCCTGCTAACGATGTTGGATGAGGTCGGGGGCACGGTCAAACATTTATTAAACAATGCCATCGTTAAGTGGCGACACCCAGGTTATTTAAATGAGATGTACCCAGAGGGCCCAAGGCATCAACTATGCCATCAGACAGGTCACCATCCCAGCGCAGGAACTGGAGCGTAAAGGGATAACCGTTACCAAGATGAACATAGGCGATCCGAACAAGTGGGATTTCTGTACCCCGGAGTACGTACGCCATGCCCTATGCGAGGCGGTGGAGCATGTGGACAACGGCTATGAGGACTCTGCAGGCAACATCGAACTACGGGAGACCATCCATGAATGGGAGAGAAGGAAGTCAGGAGCCATTTGCGACCTGGATGATATAGTGGTGACCGCGGGGGTGAGCGAGAGCATACAGACCATCATCGCCGCCACAATCGATCATGGGGACGAGATCCTGGTCCCAAATCCAGGGTACCCTTCCTACGATCAGTACATCAAGTTCTTTGGCGGGGTGCCAGTGCCCTATGGTCTCGATGAGGGGAACAGCTGGCAACCTGACCCTGATGACATCCGCTCCAAGATCAGCGATCGTACCAAGGCCATCGTCATGATCAATCCGAACAACCCCACCGGGGCAGTATACTCGGAACGGGTCCTGGGCCAGGTTGCGGACGTGGTCGCTGAGCATGACATGTTCATCATGTCCGATGAGATCTACGACCGCATAGCCTTCGAGGGCGCCCATCAGTCCATGGCGTCCATACGCCGCGACGTGCCCAAGATATTGATGAATGGATTCTCCAAGGTCAACATCATGCCGGGTTGGAGGCTGGGGTACTCGATGTACTTGGATCCCAATGGGGAACTGGACGAGATCAAGGAGGGCATGATGCGTCAACTCCGATTGCGATTGTCGGCCAACACCCCTTGTCAGCAGGCGGTCATCTCCGCCCTTCGGGGTCCGCAGGGATATCTGAAGGAGATGAACGACAAGCTTCGCAGCCGGGCCCATTACAGCGCCACCCGTCTGAATGAGATACCTGGTCTGTCCACGGTAAAGCCGAAGGGCGCATTCTACATATTCCCCAAGATAGACAGCAATGTCTGGACCAACGGCATGGATTTCGTGATGGATGTGCTGCACGAGGAGCACATACTGTTCGTGCCCGGCTCCGGATTCGGTGAGGAGATCGGAGGCATGCACTTCCGCAGCGTGTTCCTGCCACCGATCGATGTCCTGGAGGGCGTGTTCGATCGGCTTGATGGGTTCATGCGCCGCCATCATCAGGAATGATGGCGGCTATATAGCTCACGCCAGCCGCTTGAGCATTTTGACGCAGGCCTCGGTGGCGTCACGACCCTTTTCGATACGTCGCTCCGCCTGCAATCGGGACATGCCCGGACCAGTGATACCTAGGGCGACAGGCTTGTCGTACTCCAGGGACAGGTCGGCTATCTTCCGGGATGCGTGGGCGATGACCACCTCATCATGCTCGGTCTCCCCTTCTATCACGCAGCCAAGCGTCACCACGCCGTCGATATCGTCCATCTCAAGCAGTCGCTTGATCGCCAAGGGCATGTCGAACACCCCGGGTACGTACATGGTCTTGGCCACATCGGCCTCCAGGAACTCCGCGTGGGCCTTGGCCCGCTCGTACATCATGGAGGTGATGTCGAAGTTGAACTCCGAAACAACGAATCCAAGTTTGTATCTCATCAATGTCACTCCCCTATTCTTCCGACATCGTCGAAGCCCTGCCTCTGACCGGTGCCGGCCTGCTTCGCCAGACTCTCCGGCCTTAGGGCCAGATCGTAGGCGTTCTGGGCATGCTCGCGGGCTCTCCTCTCGGCCAGCCACGCCAGCTGCTTGTCGTCCTCGGCCTCGTCCATATGGACGAAGACCTCGATGATATGTCTGTTGGTCATCAGCTGCGCCATGATGATGCCTTGTGAGGCCTCGTGGGCGCAGACCTTGTCCTTCTCCATGGGGCCGGGCATGCCCAGGGCCATGACCACCTCGCAGCCCTCCTCCTCTATGAGGCGCTTGGCTGCCACGGGAAGGTCCTTGATCCCAGGCACGGTTCGCCTGATTATCTTGAATCCTGTGCCGGTGTCACGCAGCTCATCCACGGCGAAGGCGCCCATGTCCACCGAAGCGAACGTGGTGTCGACCACCCCGATGTGGATCATGCGTCCTCCTCCTCTCGTCCAGAATGCCAATCGATGACCTTCCTGATGATATGGCGGGTGGCGTTCAGATCGTCGGTGAACTCTGGCGCCCGGAGGACCCTTACATCCAGACCACGTTCGGCCAGCAACTTCTCAAGCTCTTGCTCTCCGAACCGCTGGTCGTATCCTAGGATGATGACATCTGGTCGGATCTCGTCCACGATGTCGAAGATGTTGCCGTCATGGCCGACCATGGCCATGTCGACGGGCTTGAGCTCCTGCACCAGCTCTAGACGCATCTTATCAGGTATGATGGGTTCATGCTTCTTGCGTCGGACGGTGGCATCGTTGGCGATGACCACCACCAGCTCGTCGCCCTGCGATTTTGCGTACCGTAGGTAGTGGAGATGGCCTGAGTGCAGTATGTCGAACACTCCTGAGGCCATCACCCTGACCATCTCACCACTCCCTTGAGTTCCAGGCCTCGATTATCTCACGTCCCTCTAGGAACACCAAGCCTCTTTCGTCGGCGTAAGCCTGGGCCTTCTCCTTCGACAGTGCCTTGCCGTCATCCCCCATCATCTCGCACATGGTGGCCACCGGTCGAAGGCCGGCCATGACCATCAGCGCCACGGTGAGCTCTGTATGTCCGAATCTGTTCTCCAGCAGCTTGTCGCTGGTACGTAGAAGTTGTGTGTGTCCCGGTGCCCGGAAGTGCTTCCCTAGCTCTTTCTTCTTGGCCTGCGGGTCCAGATCGCTGCCTGCTAGCATTGCCAGCTCCCGTACGGTAAGGGCACGATCGATGTCGGTTATGCCAGTATACGTCTCCCTGTGATTTATTGTCAGGCTGAAAGCGGACTTGATGTCGTAGGGGATGTCATGAGGCGATAGGCCGCTGAGCACCGGGAAGTCCTTCGCGGCATCGGCGAACACATCTGCCAGGAACGGCAGGCCCAGTTCCATGGCCTCCTCGGACCTGATGCCAGTGCATATCAGACCGCCAGCATCGCGGCGCATGGTTCCTATAATGTCAAAGGTCATCATCTCAGAGGGGAAGACCATGTCGGTTTCCCTCTCACGATCGTCCGAGTCATATACTAGGACCAATCCACCTTCCCTCAGGTGGATCAAGGCGTTCTCGATTCTCTTGTTCATTCGCACCAACAACGGATAGATTCAGAAACCCGATATTATGGTTTCCGTAGATACAACCCCTGCGGTAGAATAATAATTGACAGTTTATGAAAACCCAGCCAACCATGCAAAATTATAAGTCTGGGCTCCTAATTCCAATTATATGCCCACCGTTCTGGATGACGTCAAGAAGATGGGGAAGATAGACAAGGAAGGAATGCTCGACGCCATCCGTGGAATGCCTAGCGATCTCGAGTCGGCGCTAGATGCAGTGATCACCGCTGAGCTTGATTGCAACAGAGCGGTCATATGCGGTATGGGCGGCTCCGCCATCGGAGGAGACATCCTAAGTGATGCTGCCGATCGAATGGGTTGCATGCCGGTATCGGTAACCAGAGGCACATCTTTGCCAAATTGGGCTGATAAGTGCACATTGGCAGTTATGATCAGCTACTCCGGCAACACCCGTGAGACGCTGATGATGTACGACGATGCCAAGGCCAAAGGTTGCACGGTGGTCGGGATAACCAGCGGTGGAGAGCTTGGGAAGAGATGCCGGGAGAACAATGATCCAATGATCACTGTAACTGGCGGAGTCCAGCCTCGGGCGGCACTAGGCCTTCTTCTAGGTTCGGCCGCAGTGGTGCTCGACCATGCCGGTGCGATGCCCATCGTCATCTCGATCCAGAACGGACTGGAGGAGCTCCGGGACCTGAGCAGATCGATAGCACCAGACATTCCCGTGGCAGACAACATCGCCAAGCAGGCGGCTTTGAGCCTCAACTGCACGGTGCCGATCATATACTGCCCGGGCCACATGAGATCGGTGGCATTGCGGTGGCAGACCCAGATCAATGAGAACTCCAAGATGCTGGCATTGAGCGGCGAGTCCCCCGAGATGAATCACAACCACATCGTGGGGTGGATGGAGACCAGCCTGATCAACGACTGTCAACCGGTGTTCATCGAGGATGGCAGCGGCTCATGGGAAGGACGGATCCAGGATGTGTCCGTTTCTCTGATGAATGATGCTGAACTCGAGCCCCTTGTCATATCCCCAGGCGGGGAGACGCCTTGCGGACGCTTGCTACGAGGCATCCATCTGGGCGATATGGTAAGTTATTATCTGGCCATGCTGAAGGGAGTTGACCCGACCCCGGTGGAATCGATAGGCACGCTCAAGGAGCGGCTTGGCATCCTGTTCGATCGAGATGGATCACACTAGATCTGATGGGCCCGAGAGATATTGGCCTTAAGAGAAGATGTCCTGCTCCATGACGTGAGAGCGTGCTCCGTTCTCATTTCATCATCGCCAACCGATAAATATCGATAATCGGTTTCATCTTTCGGTTGGGAACAAGTGGAGATGGAAGCGGCGACTGCGACAGACAGGACGACATCGATGACCGATCAGGTCCTGAAGAACAGGAACATAAGGACAGAACTCAAACTCAGGGGTACGGCGTCGACCGGTATATTCACAGTCAGCGATCCCATGGTCTTTCCTGAATATGGATCAATAAGGGACGGCGTTGCGGACGAATCCGAGACCTACAGCAGATCATGGTCGTCCGAGGGATTCCATTCGATCGCCGATCATGATGGTACGAGCGACCCGACCGAGATATCGATCGTCATACCCTCCCTTCAAGGCCCGATAGGGTCCATCACCCTGATGGTGGGCATACAGCACCATGACCAGGATGAGCTGCTGGTCACCATCGGCAACGAGGACACGACGGCGAAGGAGGTCTGGGACGGTGGCGATGACGGGGACGGCTCATCGAACCTGTTCATCGATCGCGACCTGCTCTCGATCGGATTCTCAACGAGCTCGTTCAACACGCAGTCCACCTGGGTCCTGTCGGTCACGGACACGGTTGGTGATACGCCGGACGATCCCGGCGTCATACAGTACTTCAGGATCCAGGTCACAGGATCGACCGACCCCATGGACTGGGACTCAGACAACGACGGCATATCCGACGGGGAGGAGATCGAACTAGGGGCCGATGGCTGGATAACGGACCCGATGGCGTCCGACACCGACGGTGACGGCGTTACGGACCAGTACGAGATCGCCGGTCACACCGTATGCGGGGAGGCGACAGACCCGACCCGGGCAGATACGGACGATGACGGTTTCAGCGATCAGGTCGACCCATACATGGGCGATATGGTCGTCGAGATCGAGTTCATCAGCTACAAGCAATTGGAGGACATCAACTGGGGCTCGGTTCACGACATATTCTTCACCATCAATGTCAACGGGCACGATCTCGCGACCAAGAGGATCGAGGATGCGACGACGGGCCAATTGAACGTTCTGGGGTGGAAATATGATATTGATGTGTACGATACCAACCAGACAGTGGAGTTCGTCTTCCAGTCCTGGGCGGACGAAGCCGGCACTCTCGGTGACGACATCAAGTTGGACATAGCATCCGACACCGGCACATTTGATCTGGATGTCATCTACGATCTGACCTACACATCCACCACGATAACGGATCATGGCACAGACGGGGAGGAGGGGTGGTTCAGCTCGAACTCCGATGGCGAGATCGTGATCGCCATCTCCAAGCAGATCAGAGAGCGCGCGAACACGATCATCGTCTCAGGCGTGGACGATCAAGGAGGTTACGGGCTTTATGAGGTCGATGAGGACGAATACAGATACTCCGTGGACGATCAGCTCTACGTCATCAATCTTAACTGTACTGGCAGCAATTCACACTTCGTGCAGGGTCTCAACACCATACTGCTCCCCCGTTCGATAGCACTTGAATGCCAGATCAACGACACGCTATACGACCTGAACAATATCGATGACAGCAACCCGCTCCATGGGGCGCAGTTCTATGCCACAGACAACACTGAAGAGGTCAGTTCCGCGCATGTGATCGCGTCCATCTTCAAGAAAGTGACCGTGGCGCAGGCAGAACAGATCCTGACCATGGCCACCCTCAATTCCACTGGTGGCAGGGTGGGCGACAACGTCACCATATCGTCCTCGTCCGCGCTGTACCTGATGCACCTCCCGTCCGACGTCCTCGGCGCCATACCGACGATCATCGAGAACGATGGCATGGGGGAGATGCCCGACCACTTCAGCGGCAACCCGTTCGTCACCATCCAGGAGCTAGCAACCGCGATGTTCAATTGCATAGTGGGCTCGCTGACGAACATGTGGAACATGGCCGTCCACCTGGTGGACATCGGCCTGAAGGCCCTCGGGGCGCTGAACTCAATGTTCATGGACGCAGTGGAGACGGCGGTCGATATCATCGTTGACGCCATGAATGCGATGGTGGACTGGGTCGTCGAGATGATAGAGACCGCGGTGACTAGTTTCATAGAACCGTTGATCGACGGAATCAACTCGTTGTTCGTTGGTTTCATAACCAATCTCATCAGCGTGATGACCCTGATCGAGAATGGTTACGAGATCTCTCAGACCGTTACCCAGACCCAGCTGGAAATGCTAAGTTCAGTCATCATGGGGGATCTGTTCCTTGCCCTGTTCATCATCGGAGCAGTGGTCGATCTCGTATCGGTCCTCATGGGGGTCGTGACATCCATCGGCGGCTTCCTGATCAGCCTCGCCATCACCACCGTGGCGATGGTGATCATGACCGGACTGATAGGATCGTTCTCCACCTCGGGAGACCCTTCGACCGATGGGTTGGGGGACAGTCCATTGCTGGACTGGATCACGGGAATGTTCCCTAGCGGTCAAACGCAGGAGCAGACGGACAAGCTCGACACCGCCATCTCCGTCATGGACTGGTGCATCGGTCTGATCGCCTGGTTCATAGAGGGCGCCGCATTCGTGGGGAAGTTCGGCAGCGCAAGGAACCTTGCGCTGGGACTGCTGTGCGTGA
This sequence comes from Methanomassiliicoccales archaeon, assembly GCA_030604065.1. Lineage (GTDB taxonomy): Archaea > Thermoplasmatota > Thermoplasmata > Methanomassiliicoccales > JAUVWO01 > JAUVWO01. The sequence goes on from JAUVWO010000054.1 coordinate 9,948, forward strand.
TCATATCAGCCTATGCCACCGGAACGGGCAACA
>JAUVWO010000097.1 GCA_030604065.1 Methanomassiliicoccales archaeon
AGAACCACGACCGGCTGCTCTAACGGATCCGCATATAGGTGTCACGCTCCATCTTCTCCAGCCTCCGGATGCGCTCATTGATAGGCGGGTGGGTGGAGAACAGACGGGTCAGACCCCTTCGGGAGAACGGGTTGACTATGAACATATGGGCCGTGGACGGGTTGCCGCTTTGCATGGGCCGAGCCTCATTGTAACTGTCCAGCTTGCGCAGCGCATTGGCCAGCATCGTCGGCTTGCCTGTGAACTCCGCCCCCCGGGCATCGGCCTTGTACTCACGGCTGCGGGAGATGCCTAGCTGGATCATCAACGCCGCTATGGGCAGGGTGACGGCGGCGATGACCGCGATCAACAGGTTCTCGCCATTCCGGCCACCACCGAACAGGGTGCCCCAGAACACGAACCGGGCGGCGAACGATATGGCCCCGGCCAGGGTGGCGGCTATGCTCATCCATAGGATGTCACGGTTGCGCACATGGGCCATCTCGTGGGCCAGAACCCCTTCTAGCTCCTCATCGTCCAGGACCTCAAGGAGGCCCTGGGTCACAGCCACCACCGCATGCTTGGGGTTGCGACCGGTGGCGAAGGCATTGGGGGTGCGGTTCGGCACGATGGCCACCCTGGGCATGGGCAACCCCGCCCGTTGGGCGATGCCACGGATTATTAGATGGAGTCTAGGGGCCTCCGACTCGGTGACGATGCGAGCCCGGTATGATGTCAGGACGATCCGATCGGAGAAGAAGTAGGCGATCAGGTTCATCAGCCCGGCGATGCCCAGGAAGAGCAACGCCCCCGTGACCCAATCGTTCCAGAATATGGTGCCCACTATCCAACCTATTCCTATGAACAGCAGGAACATGAAGCCGAACAACACCGTTGTTACTGCGGTCGCTCTAAGGGATGCACCCATCTCACATCAACTCCATTATCGGAGAGGCCGATTCGCACCCGGGATATTAAACCTGTGGGGTCAACCGGGGCGGACGTATACCACGGTGCGCCCGCGTTGCTCCGCGGTGACCATTCCCTTCTGCACCAGGTCCTCCAGCAGGCCGTACAGGATATCCGAGCCCATGCCCAGGGCGGCCATCATCTCCGACACCGAGGCGCCCTCGGCAGCCAGATCGAGTACGCCCTGCCGGATCCTCTCTAGGCGACGTTTGGCCTCCAGATCCTCTAGCTCGCGCTCGCGGTCCTGCATCATACGGTCCAGCAGGCCATTGAACATCTCCGTGGCGCTGGCGCGGAAGCCGCCAGGGTCGTCCTCGATCAGATCCGACAACGCGTCCACATCCATACCCAGCGGCCTCATGGCCTCCAATCGGGCCGTGTAACCCATCGCCTCCCGGTCACGCAGCTCCTCTGGCAGCCTGACCGAGGGGATGTAACGGGCCTTGGTGCCAGCGAGCCCGTGGTGTAGCTCTGAGACCAGGTCGTCGAACGCGCCCGGCTCTATGTCCTTCACATAGGTGAGGGCGCCCTCGATAGGCTGGTAACCCATGGCCACCATCATCGATTCCACCTCTTCCGGCGGGGGGCCTTCACATGTCAATATCAATCGGGCGTACGCTCTCATCCACCTAACCCTCAGCTGAGCATATGTCTATCCACATAAAGGATTTGTCCCTGGAATAACGATAATATACCCTGCCATCGATAACACGGTCATGGAGCTGGACGTCCCCCTGCTGCATCGCTGGTTCCGGGCGTACTACGCCAGCGAGCGGATCGTCCCGCCCACGCGGTTCGGGCGCCGGGACTTCGGTTTCATGTTCTTCGATCGCGGTTTCATGCTGCGGCACACTGCTTTCACCAGGGCCAGCGAGCTTTCACACTTCCTTGTAGACCGGGTGCCCGCCCATGCATACCATTCCACCGCCTACTACAAGGAACCAGCGGCGGCCACCATGGCCGAGAAGGGCTGGCTCGGCGCCGACCTGATATTCGATCTGGACGCCGATCACCTAGATGGGGCAGAGTCGATGTCCTACGAGGAGATGCTGGCCCAGATCAAAGTGGAGTTCATCAAGCTGGTGGACGTGTTCTTGATAGGGGACCTGGGCTTCGATACCGATGATGTCCACATCGTCTTCTCCGGCGGCAGGGGGTACCACGCCCACATCAGCCACCCCAAGGTGCAGTCGCTGGACAGCCACGAGCGCCGGGAGGTGGTGGACTACGTCACCGGCAACGGCCTGGACATGGAATGGGCCTTTCCGGCCCAGACCAGCATGGCCAAGGAGTTCCGGGACCGTACCGTGGTCTACCGAACCCGCTCCATACCGCCCACCAGCGCTGGAGGCTGGCGGGGACGGATGCGCCAGGGTCTCGAGGAGCTGGTGGAGGAGATGGAGAATAGCGCCCCAGAGGAGCTTCGACAGGCCCTTCCGGCGCTAGAGGGCACCAGCGATCGGGTGATCCAGGCCATGCGCCGCGACCTGTTCTCCACCACCAAAGGAGTGAGAGGCACGGACCTGCTCCTAGAAAAGGGCAACCTGGAGGCGCTGTCACGACAGAACTACCAGGACCTGCTGCTGAAGGTCCTGGAGGAGAACATCGCCCCCCGATTCAAGGGCGAGGTCGATGAGCCGGTCACCTCGGACGTCAAGCGATTGATACGATTACCATACTCATTGCATGGGAAGACCGGGCTACGGGTGACACCGCTCACCCGTGATCAGTTGGACGACTTCGAGCCGTTGCGGGACGCCATACCGGGGGCGTTCACCGACGAGCCGTTGCGGGTGATGAGCGAGGGGCGAGTGGAGGCCAGTATTCGTGGGGAGCGGTTCGTGGTCGATGGCGAAGGGGAGCTGCCGACCTATGCAGCGGTGTTCATGGCCGCCAAGCGGATGGTGTCAACAGCGATGGTCCGCTAGCAAAACTATTTATCACCTTCACCTATATTTTAACGGTCCTATGGAGGGTGGTGCAGATAGGCTGGGCGGCGGATATCGGGTGAAGAGCATCCGCCAGGTGCGTAATTACCTTTATATGGTGCAGCTGGTGTTCATGGTGGGCATCACCGGGTACTTGATCTGGTCCTCTGGTCTGGCGTCGCTGAAACCGTTCTACCTTCCCATCAATACATTCGTCTACCTACTATTGGTTTCTGGAATCATCTTCGCTGTTGAAGGGATGGTGTTCCGTACCCTGACCATGAAGTTCACGCCGAACAAGAGCTCTAGGTACTATATGTCTAAGAAAAGCGTTGACGAGGCGTTGATGATCATGGTGGTCGCCCTCATCATCGGTCTGCTGCTTTTCCTACCCTATTTCCCCAATGCGTTGGAGAACACCATGACTGGAGATGTGATCATCGGCAATACACATGAGTTCATCGACCGCGATGCGCTGGGTCTGACCATCATCAGCAGTGTTACCTTCACACCCCATAACGGGGAGCCTGACGTATACATAGTCTCTGATGTCTATTACCAGCAATACCAAGGGAATATGGAAATGCTCAGTGTGTACCGAATGAACGCCCAGACCAAGGTGAATGAGACGTTCACCGTGCCTCTGCCTGACGATCAGTACACCGTGTACCATATCGTGGTCGATGGCGATGCAAGCGACAGCGCCCATGCCACTTTGACCCGTAGCGCATCACAGACGTTCCTGGACTACTTCCCGTTCTTCATGTTCCTGTTCGTAGCCATCTACGGTGTCTGGCTGGTCTATCTGTTGCCTATACGTAAGCAGTACGCCAAGGATGCCATCTACAAGTAAGCGCAACACAGGCGGCTCTCCCGAACCCGGTGCCCGTTCTCACTGACCCATCGTAGGGCCTCCCGAGACGGGTTGACAATGCCAGTGGCGCCAGCCTCGATGCAACCGATCTCCAGTGATGGACGGCCTCGGGGCCGCATGCAGCCCAGCGCCACGGGACAGTCCAACATCTCCACCGCTCGGCGCACCAGGCCCGTCACTCTGGCGTCGTCGGGCGACCGCTTGGTGAACATCGGGGTCCCCCATGTGGGTAGGAACGCCAGCACCACCAATGCTCGGATGTCACAGCTGGCGGCCAACTCCAGTGCCCGGTCCTCGGCCGCCTGGGACCCCAATCCGACGCAGATGTGAGGCACCACCGCGGCTCCGGCGTCCACCAGCTCCCGCAGGGTGTGCTCATAGTCCTCAGGAGACCGTCGTAAATGGAACACGCCGTCAATGACCTGCGGATCCTGGACCAGATCCACAGATATGCGGTCCGCCCCCGATGCCACCAATGCGGCGGCGTCCCCGTCCACCAGACCCGGGTGCAGGTTCACTGACAGGCCGACGTCACGGGCGGCGGCCACCGCGCCCAGGTAAGGAAGCAACGGCACCCTCCCATCGCGATCGCATCCCCCGCTCAGCAGCACCCCTTCGACCTGACCGGCAAGTGCGACGAGCTCGGCGGCCGATCGCTCCGGCGGACCTATGGGCCTCATTCCGATCAGGTGGCGGCCGCGGCAGTGGTCACAACCCAGCTGGCAACCAGTGCCGGTGACCGAATAGGCCGGGAACCCCTTTCCAGGGTGAAATACGGTCAGGATGGCCATGATTACGGATAATGCGCTGCGACCAAAAGATTTATTCCTATGATTCGGTTCATCGTCTCGGTTGAGATTATGAAGGTTTTCAACGCTTCAGGTTCATTCAAGACCGGCAAAAGCTGGCAGGTATTCAAGATCGAGATCGCCGCTGAGGACCCGGACGCAGCGATGGAGAAACTCGTATCCACCATTGGCAGCAAGCACCGAGTCAGGCGGGACGACATCAAGGTGGAAGAGCTCAAGGAGATCCCGGTCGGGGAAGCCACCAACTCCATCGTCCAGTACATGGTCGGTGAACAATTATGAACGAGCAGGAACTGCAGCAGGCGCTTGCCATGCTGGACATGTACAAGGCCCAGCTGGAGACCATGCAGAAGCAGTTCCAGCTTCTCCAGGCGTCGCTCGATGATCTGAACCGGGCCAAGGAGACCATGGAACGCTTCGCCCAGGCCCGGGTAGGTGACGATATGCTGATGCCA
>JAUVWO010000001.1 GCA_030604065.1 Methanomassiliicoccales archaeon
AGGTGCCCTACGTCAACGGGCTGCACAAGGACCTAAGGGGCATGGGCCAGGCTGTGCGCACGCTCATGGAGGCCGACCGGCCGCTCATACTTCTTGGAGGGGGGGCCAAGTGGTCCGGGTGCGGGGCAGAGGCCATCCGCATGGCCGAGTCGCTCTCCGCGCCCATAGTCACCACTTTGATGGGCAAGGGCACCGTGCCCGAGACCCATCCTCTATCTCTTGGCATGGTGGGCATGCACGGCCGTCGGGCGGCCAACTACGCCCTGGAGGAGTGCGACGTCATGCTGGCGGTGGGCACCCGCTTCTCCGACCGGGCCGTTGGCGACCCCCGGTCCTGCCGCATGAGGGTCATACACATCGACATCGACCCCTCCGAGTCGGGCAAGAACGTCAGCCCCGACATATTCCTGTGCGGCAACGCCCGCGAGGTGATGTCGGAGATGATGCGAGCCATCAGCCTCAGGGTCGGCCGTTCGTCTTGGTCGGAGCGCATCGCCGATGTTCGGTCACGCTGTGACTGCGACATTTCTGCCGGGTCGAAGCCGATCTCACCGAGGTTTGCCATACACGAACTCGATCGGCTGCTGCCTGAGAACAGCATCGTCACCACCGAGGTGGGGCAGTGCCAGATGTGGGCGGCCCATTTCATGAAGGTTCCTCCAGGCCGCAGATTCATCACTTCAGGGGGGCTGGGCACCATGGGCTTCGGTCTCCCCGCGGCGCTGGGGGCAAAAGTGGCCGCCCCCGACGCCACCGTGGTGGACGTGGCTGGAGATGGCAGCCTTACCATGGTGTGCCAGGAGATCGCCACCGCGGTGGAGGAGGACATCCCTGTCCTTATCCTGCTAATGAACAATGGGCGTCTGGGCATGATCCGTCAATACCAGCGCCTGTTCTTCGGCGAGCGTCTGTTCGCCGAATCCTTGGGCGGCACCGACTACGTCAAGCTGGCGGAGGCCTTCGGCGCCCGGGCGGCCAGGGTGGAGGACCCCTCAGACCTGGCGAGCGCCATAGAGGAGGGCATCTCCTGCGGGCGCGCATTCCTTGTGGATGTCCAAGTGGACACCGACGAGGACATATTCCCCATGACCCTTAGGGGAGGGGAAGGGACCACAGTCTTTGGGGGCAGCTGCCCGTTCGATGGAGCGTGAGAATATGGAAGTAATATCGATGATAGTCAACAACGAGTTCGGTGTCATGCAGCGCGTGATGGCCGAGTTCACCCGCAAGCGGATAAATGTGGAGACGATAGTGGAGGGCAAGTGCGAGATGGCCTCGAAAGCGCGCATCGTACTCACGGTCAAGGACCGGGGCGAGGCCGAGGCGGCGGTAGGCCGCCTGGAGCGCCTGCAGGATGTGGAACAGGTGGAGATCGTCGATCCCCATAGGCACGAGGCCTATGCCTTGGTGAGCAACGGTGACAGCAAGGTCAGGCTCATCGGCTCCATTGAGGAGGTGGCCAAGCTGGTCGCCGTTACCGGTCCGGAGCAGTACATCCAGATAGTGAACGCGTTGTGAGCGGGGAATGCTTATCAGAAGGATAGGGGATACCCAAGACAAGCGGAGTGTTCGAGGATGGAACCCACGACCAAGATATGGATGGATGGGGAGCTGGTGGACTGGGCCGATGCCAAGGTCCATGTGATGTCGCATGCGCTGCACTACGGCACAGGGGTGTTCGAGGGCATCAGGGTCTACCACACCGATGAGGGACAGGCGATCTTCCGTCATCGGGATCACATCAAGCGGCTGCTGGATTCGGCCAAGGTGTTGGGTATGGATGTGCCGTACACGCTGGATGAGCTCATCGATGCCAACCGGGAGACCGTTCGAGCGAACGGGGCGAATGTGGACTACCTGCGCCCCATAGCCTACCTTGGAGGGCAGAGGGTGGGACTCAACCCCATCGGAGTGGACGTCAAGGTCAACATAATCTGCGTGCACATGGGCTCCTACTTGGGAGAGGACATGCAGGCCAACGGGGCAACGCTCATCACTTCTTCCTGGGAGAAGCCGTCCAACCGGGCAGCGGCCCTCAGCGCCAAGATATGCGGCAACTACGTCAACTCGGTGCTGGCCAAACAGGAGGCCATCCGTGCTGGGGCGGACGAGGCGCTGATGATCAATTCCAATGGCAATGTGGCCGAGGGCAGTGGTGAGAACGTGTTCCTGGTGCGCGATGGCGCCCTGCATACGCCCATGGTCTCCGATGCGGTATTGGAGGGCATCACCCGCAACTCGGTCATCGAATTGGCAAGGGACGAAGGCATCGAGGTGGTACAGCGCAGCATGACCCGTACCGAGCTATACGTGGCCGATGAGGTGTTCATGACCGGCACTGCCGCCGAGGTCACCCCGATACGCATGATCGACAACCGTCTCATCGCTGACGGCAAACCGGGGCCAGTGACCAAGCGACTCCAGGCCCTGTTCGCCAACGTCGCTTCTGGACGCAACCAGCGCTACCGTCGTTGGCTTGACGTCCTTTGAGCCACAAACCTTTTATCCATTTCTTTAGAATAATATCCCCAAGTGATGTCACATGAGCACTGAGGAGAACCTGAAGGAGGCCTTTGCAGGCGAGTCGAAGGCCAACCGGACCTATTTGGCATTCGCCAAGAAGGCGGAGCAGGAAGGATACCCGAACATCGCCCGGCTGTTCCGGGCAGCGGCGGACTCAGAGACCATTCATGCGCTGTACCATTTTCAAGTAATGGGTATGGTCAATGGCACCAAGGAGAATCTGAGCGTTGCTCAGGGCGGGGAGAACTACGAGCACACCGACATGTACCCCAAGTTCATCGAGGAGGCCATGGCAGAGGATAATAAGGACGCCGCTCTGGGATTCAGGTTGGCATCGCGGGTCGAGGAGATACATGAGACCAAGTTCCACGGTGCCGAGACGGCGCTGGACTCGGGCCATGACCTCCCGGGGCGCAGAATGTACGTATGCCAGTACTGCGGCAACGTTGAAGAGGGCGAGGTGCCGGAGCGCTGCCCAGTCTGCGGGATGTCGGCGTCGATGTTCTCCGAGGTCCAATAGCTCTGTCCAACGGTCTATCCTATCGGTTCACAGTCATCAGGTAAAGTGCGCTGGTCGCGCAGATGCACAGAGACGAGACCAGCATGATCATCGCCAGCTGGTCAGCAGTGGTGGTGAACAATCCGATCAGGATGACCTGGATGATGGTGAACACTCCCAGTATCCATATGATCAGGTAGCGTTCCGCTCCCATGGCATAGGTGTTGAACAGGTTGGCCAACGAGTAGAACATCATGGCGAAGCCCATGATCTTCAGGGTGTCGGCCGCGTCCACGTACTGCTCACCGTAGAAAAGTCCGAGAATGTCGTCGGGGATAAAGAAAAAGGCCAATGCGGCAGAGCTGCATAGCAGTATGGCCAGACCGAACGACTTGATGGTCACGTCCCTTTTCGACGTCCCCTTCGCCATGGCCTTGGCCAGCTTGGGCAGCATCACTGCGGAGATGGCGCTGGGCAGGAACAGGACAACCTTGCTCAGCATCGATGCGGCCGAGAACAGGCCGGCCTCATAATTGTCCAGGTATATCCTGGCTGCCAAGATGTCGACGTTTGTCATGACCCCTATGGCCAGCACACCTATCATTGAGGGGACGGCGTACATCCACACCCCCTCCTTGGTCAAACGCACCGGCGGCGATTTCCAAACCTGGTGAGACGGGACAAGGGCGATCAACACAGACACCAGGGAGCCTAGGAGTACTGCGCACAAGGCCCCACCGACCTGAAAGCCCAACAGGACGAGGGCCACCGCGCTCACTACCTTGACCACGGCACCCATCATCTGCTGCAGGCCCAACGACCAGTATTCCTCGACCCCCTGGGCCACGCCCATGCCCGCGGGCAGCACTACCCTGAGGGCCACGGCGCAGGACAGGATGCAGATGACCTCGAACGAGCTGATCGCAAGGTAATATTCGATCAGCGGGATCATCAGCATGACCGCCGCGGCGCACACCAGCGCCACGATCAGGACGATGGCGAACGCCCGCCTGACCATCCAGGAGGCCTCTCCGTCCCGACCCTCGGTCTTTAGTCGGGCTATGTAGCGGGCGAGCACGATCTGGATCGCCATGGGTGGTATGGAGACCATCATCAGGATGCTGAGCAGGGCCGTTAGCTCAGAGTAACTCTCCACACCCAGGGAGCGGCCCATGGCTATCTGATAGATATAGTCACATGCTCCAGCACCGACCGTGGTAATGAACATGATCATCGTGGGCTTGATGAACTCCCCATCATCAGCGTTGCTCAAGGGTTCTACTCAAGATATGAATGATATAATAATCTTGCTCGATGCACCCAGATGGGGAGAATCTTATCTATAAACTATTGATTCATGGGTTCCATGAATGTCCTTCTGGTCACTCTCGACCATCTCCTGAACACATATGGTGGGTGAGGGATCAGCGTCCATCTGCTGGCTGCTAGCTTGAGGGATAGGGGCGTCCATGTGGACGTTCTAGCTTTCACCGCCAAGGGCCCCTGAGCAACGAGGGGTGCAGCACATCCCCCAGCCTCGGGGACCTGCGCTGCTCAATACCGAGACCCGGAGGCACATCAGAGAGCTGAAGGACGACTACGATCCCATCCACGTGTACAACACGGTGCAGATGCCAACGGCGGTTTCGGAGGCTGACGGCATACCCGTTGTGGACACTCTCAACAACATCGATCTCATCTGTCCCAACCCACGGTTCGCCGACCCGAGCGCTGCAGGCCGTACGGCACGGTCCGGCGCCTACGCTGCGTTCTCAAGAACAATGAGCGACCTATGGATAAGGTCGACGCACTGCAGAAGTGGCTCAATATCAGGTTGCTGCAATGTCGGTCCAAGGATGTTGACCGGCTTCTGCCCCTCACTGATGCGGTAATGGAATTCTATACAATGTCGGGATACCGATCGGAGCGGTCTTGGACCATACCCAACATGGTGGAGGATGCAGGCATCGAGGATCACACGTTCGATGGTCGCCGTGACATTCTCTACGTGGGCCGGGTGGAGGAGGACAAGGGGGTGCACACCCTGATCGAGGCGTTCGACCTCTTGGACGACGGGAACGCAACGCTGACCATCGTTGGCACCGGTTCCGCCATGGAGCTGATGCAACAACTGGTCTCAGGAACCAGGCACGCCGATCGCATATCCTTTGTGGGTAAGGTGGATCGGGGACGGGTGTTGGACCACTATCGGTCGGCGTCCGTGTTCGTCCATCCGGCGATATGGCCGGAGCCGTTCGGCCGTACGCTACTAGAGGCGATGCGCTTCTCGCTACCGATCGTGGCCTCAGACGCCGGAGCCTTGCCGGAGATACTGGACGACCACTCGCTCATGTTCGAAAAAGGCGATCCGCATGACCTGTGCCTGAGGTTGTGATCGGCCATCGATCGCATCGGGTCCGGGGAGCGTTTCGATCACTCAGAACGGCTGACAGAGTTCTCTCTCGATAGGGTGGCTTCCCACACGATGTCCGTTTACCGGGAGTGCATCAGGGAGAATTTCAAGGTGTCGGGATCAAAGCCCGACCGAGCAGTTCTCGCCAACCACAAGGCGGATCCCCCGAGGCTTTCGATCATTCTCGCTCAGAATGGTCGTGTTCCCCCCTATTAGGCTGTCCACGATGTTCTGGTCGCATTCGATGTGGCACCCGTCCATGATTATGGACGATCCCAATTCTCCCCCGGCGAGGCGGCAGCCATTGCCGATGGAGGTGTATGGACCTATGTACGTTGGACCGATATCGCAGTCGCGTCCAACGATCGCTGGTCCGCAGATGACCGCGCCATCGCGCACGATAGTGCCCTTGCCGATGGATACCCGGCCCTCGATGCGGGCACCATCCTCTATCGTACCCAGGACATCGGGCTTCATATCGTCCAGCACCAGCCGGTTGGCGGCCAGGATGTCGCTGGGCTTGCCAGTGTCCTTCCACCATCCACGGACCTGTTTGGCGGTAACGTTACCCACTTCCTGTCTCAGGGTGTCGATGGCGTCGGTGATCTCCAGCTCGTTGCGCCATGATGGCTTCAAACGATCGATCACCGGGAACACGCTGCTGCGCAGCAGGTAGATGCCTATCATGGCCAGGTCGCTGCGCGGCTCTTTTGGCTTCTCCACCAGGGAGATGATGTGACCGTCATCATCCAGCTCAGCGATGCCGAACTGCTGAGGGTTGGACACCTGGCACAGCGCCACCATTGCCTCATCGTCCGAGACCAAGAACTCATCGACCATGAACTTGATCCCGCCGGTGAGGATGTTGTCCCCGAGGTAGACGACGAACGGTTCGTCGCCCATGAACTCCCGAGCGCATCCCACTGCATGGGCGATGCCTCGCGGCTCACCTTGCACGATATATGTGATCTTGACACCGAAATCGGACCCATCACCAAGTAGTTCCCGGACCTTCTTGGGCATATTGTTGCCGAGAATGATGCCGATCACGGTGACCCCGGCGTCCCTGATATCCTCTAGGCAGTAGAGGATGTTGGGCGTGTTGGCTCTCGGTCTCAGTGGTTTGGGTCCGGTGTGGGTCAGCGGCCTGAGCCTAGTGCCGGAGCCCCCGGCCAGTATGAGTCCCTTCATTGTACTCCCTCTTCCTGCCTCATGCGCATGAGGCCATCTCTGAATCCCAGCATCGGCTTATCAATTGTTCGGACGAGATGGGATACGTCCAGGCACGACATCGGCGGGCGGGCCGCTGGCAGATCCACACTGGAGGTGGGCACCGCACCCATGAGTTCCTTGTCCAACTCGAAGGCGTCAGCGATGTCCATGCCCATTGTGACCCGATCCAGGCAGTTGGGGCCTGAAGCATGATACACTCCGCCGGGACATCGGTCCAGCATCGCCAGCAGCACCTCGGCGCAATGGGGGGCGTAAGTTGGGGACACTCGTTGATCGGCGAACAGATCTATGTGCCGACCCTGGCGCAGGGAGTCGATGACCCAGGTGACGAAGTTGCCCTTGGACGATGCCCGGCTCCACCCGTACACCACCGACACCCGGGCCACTAGGTTGTCATTACTGGCCGCCATCACCGCCTGCTCCCCTTCAAGCTTGCTGTGACCATACGCGCTCAGCGGTGCGGGGGCATCTTCCTCGGTGTAGGCGGAGCCTTTGGTCCCATCGAAAACGTAGTCAGTGGACACGTATACCAATCTTACCCCCAGCTTGGCACATGCCTCGGCAACCGCCTCCGGGCCACCGGCGTTCACAGCCCTGGCCGCATTCGGCTCTCGTTCGCAATGGTCCACGTGGGTCATGGCGGCCGTCAGCACCACAGCGTCCGGGGAAGCGGATATGATCGATTCCATGGTGCCGGCGGCGTCGGTGAGGTCCAGCCGCACCCTCTCGTCACCGGCCGTTGGTACGGTGGAGGAGTAACCGGCCACGGTGTCATGGCCCAGGGAGGAGGCGGCCTCGACCACGTAATGGCCAAGCAGCCCCGCTGACCCGATGACCATCAGCCTCATGTCATCGCTCCATCAGGGGATAGGCGGCATCCTTGGGTGACAGGATCGGATCTGCGACGGGCCAGTCGATGCCGAAGGCCGGGTCGTCCCAGCGGAACCCGCGCTCGTGATCCGGTGACCACAGCTCGAAGGTCAGGTACTGCACCTCGGTCCCGTCCTCCATGGCCTGGTAGCCGTGGGCGAATCCATGGGGTATGTACAACATCCCTCGTTCCTCGGGATCCAGCTCCGCTCCCGTCCAGCGACCGAAGGTAGGCGATCCCGGTCGAACGTCCACGGCCACGTCGAATATGCGGCCGCGCAGGCAGCTGACCAGCTTGGTCTGAGCCATCGGGGCGACCTGCATATGCAGCCCCCGGAGCGTGCCCCGGGTCACGTTCTGTGGAAGGTTCACTTGAGCTACCCGATGCTCCAGGCCCGCCTGCCGGAAACGCTCGGTCTGGAACAGCTCGGTGAAGTAGCCCCTCTCATCGCGGAACAGCTGCGGGGTCACCAGCAGCACGCCCTCCAGTCCAGTTTCCTTGACATCCATTGTGTTCGGGCAGCTATTGCGACCGCTCAACAAAACCCTTTCGGGTCACCGACCGCTCGCCTCGGCGATGCGCCTCATGTAGTGCTCTGCCGTCGTCTTGTCCAGTGGCTGGTGGTGGCCGTCCACGTGGATCTCCAGGTCCTGCACGATCAGGCGTCTGCGTCTGGCCTCTTCGAGGAATGCCTCAAGGGTCCGTTCGATGGCGGTGGGCTCGTCGCAGTCCTCAAAGGTCATGATGAACCCCTGGCGATGTTCCTGCTCGTCGTGATGCTCCACTTCCTTATACAATATTTCCACTCTTGGCATGGGTATCGATGACATCATATGTCGGCCAGGGTTATTCAAGGCTTGCCCGCGGGCGGTGGCTGGTGCCGTTCAGGCTGCTGACAAATCTTTTTATAGAGCAACCACTTACAACGGATTTGCTCTTTTGAGCCCATGAATGATGATGGCGTGAAAGCGTCTGAAGGAGGTAAATAATGTCAATATATGTCAAGTTTGAGACCCCAAAGGAGCTCCAGGACAAGGCTTATCAGCTTGTGGAGACCGCTAGGGACACCGGCAAGATCAAGAAGGGTACCAACGAGGTCACCAAGGTCATTGAGAGGGGCGATGCCAAGATCATAGTGATGGCCACCGACGTCGAGCCCCCTGAGATACTCGCTCACATTCCTATGCTGTGCGAGGAGAAGAACGTACCCTACGTCTACGTCGGCTCCAAGGCTGAGCTCGGCAACGCCACTGGTCTGGAGAAGCCCACCGCTTCCATCGCGATCATTGACGCTGGCAAGGCCAAGCCGCTGCTGGATGCAGTGAATGAGGAAGTCGCGAAGCTGAAGGAGTAGGTGCGTGGTCATGAACGAGGACAGCATTCCTGCCGAGGTCGTGGAGATCGTCGGTCGGACTGGCATGACCGGTGAGGCCACTCAGGTGAAGGTCCGTGTCCTGGATGGCCGGGACAAGGGCAGGATCATAACTAGGACCATCATGGGCCCCGTGAGGATGGGTGACCTTCTGATGCTGCGCGAGACCTCCCGCGAGGCCCGCAAGCTGAGCATCAGGTGATCTGGAGGCGATTCCTATGGTAGATCAAAAGGTCTGCTCGTTCTGTGGCGAGAGCATCGAGCCCGGTACCGGGAAGATGTACGTCAAGAAGGACGGCACCGTTTACAACTATTGCACGATGAAGTGCTACAAGAACATGGTCGTTCTGGGCCGGGTCCCGAGGACCACGACCTGGACCAAGGCATACGCTAAGGAGAAGGACGCCCGCTTGCGCTCAGAGGAGCACAAGAAGCCCCGCAAGGCCTCCCGCCGTGGCGGCCGCATAAGGCGCAGGATCGAACAGGAGTGATCACATGATGGAGAGGACCTACGTCATGATCAAGCCAGACGCTATGCAGCGTGGGCTGATGGGTGACATCCTGTCCCGCTTCGAGGCTCGCGGGCTCAAGCCCGTGGCCGTGAAGCTCATGCGCATACCCCGTGAGCTGGCCGAGCGCCACTATGGGGAGCACAAGGGCAAGAGCTTCTTCGACCCGCTGATCGAGTATATCACATCCGGCCCCTGTCTGTGCATGGTCTGGGAGGGCGACAACGCCATCCAGGCCTGCAGGCAGATGATGGGCAAGACCAACCCCCAGGACGCTGCTCCCGGCACCGTCCGCGGGGACCTGGCCCTGCAGACCGGTAGGAACCTCATCCATGGTTCCGATTCCCCGGAGAGCGCCAGGCGGGAGATCGAGCTCTTCTTCAACGATTACGAGCTCGTCACCTACGAGCGCACCATGGATATCTGGATGTACGAGTGATATCGTTCAAACCCCTTTTTCATTTATCATTTCGTCGCAAGGCGCCCATGGAGGGCGATCAACAGGATCGGAGGACCATGCATGACCACCAGGCAACCGATAGTGAGCGTGCTCGGGCACGTGGATCATGGAAAGACCATGCTCCTGGATCGTATCAGAGGTACGTCGGTGGTCTCGCGCGAGGCTGGTGCCATCACCCAGCAACTCGGTGCCACTGAGGTGCCCATAGATCACATATACGATGTCTGCTCCCAGCTCATCAGCGAGCGGAACTTCACCGTGCCGGGGCTGCTGTTCATCGACACTCCGGGGCACCACTCGTTCACGACCCTGCGTGCTCGTGGCGGTTCGCTGGCCGACATGGCCATTCTGGTCATAGACGTGCGCGAGGGCCTGATGCCCCAGACGATCGAGTCCATACGTATACTGCGGCGTCTGAAGACACCATTCATAATCGCTCTCAACAAGATCGACTCGATCCCTGGGTGGGAGTCGCAGCCGAATACACCATTCGTTCTGTCGGCACGCAAGCAGAGCGAGAGGGCCCTGCAGGAGCTGGATCTGAAGCTTTACAACATCATCGGTCGTCTTAACGAGGAGGACCTCAGTGCCGAGCGCTACGACCGCATCGGCGACTTCACCAAGGCCATCGCCATGGTGCCCTTGTCGGCCAAGACCGGCGAGGGTGTGTCCGACCTGCTTCTGGTGCTCATCGGCCTGGCGCAACGGTTCCTAGAGGGCCAGCTGGAGATGGAAGAGCGCGGGCCTGGCCGCGGCACCATCCTGGAGATCAAGGAGGAGAAGGGACTCGGCCCCACCCTGGACGTCATCCTGTACGCTGGCACCCTGCGCAAAGGCGACAAGGTCGCCCTGGGCACTCGCTCCAAGCCGGTGGTGACCAGGATCAAGGCCATACTGAGGCCCAAGCCCCTTGATGAGATCCGCGATCCCAGGGATCGTTTCGATCAGGTCAATGAGGTCTCCGCCGCCATCGGGGTCAAGCTCAGCTGCCAGCACATCGAGGGCGTCATGGCCGGAGGGCCGCTGCGGGTCATCCATGATAATGAGGACCAGGTGCTGGCGGAGATGACCGAGGAGACAAAGGTCAACATCAAGCTCTCCGATTCTGGTGTTATGATAAAGGCCGACGCCATAGGATCGCTAGAAGCGCTCGCATACGAGTGCGACGCCGCAGGCGTACTGATACGCAAGTCAGGGATCGGCGACGTGAGCCGCCGGGACATCATCGAGACCTCGGCCTACGGCGATCCGTTCCACAAGGTCATACTGGCATTCAATGTGGCCGTCAATCCTGATGCCAAGGAGGCCATGCACGATGCGGACATGCACATGTTCGCCTCTGATATAGTCTACCGCATCATCGAGGACTTTCAGGAGTGGGAAGCCAAGGAACGGCGCAAGATAGATGATGAGAAACGTTCCAAGTTCGCTTTCCCAGGGAAGATGATGATCATGCCCAACCACGTGTTTCGAGCGAGCAAGCCAGCGATCGTGGGCGTTCGAGTGCTCTCCGGTCGGATCCGGCCGGGGCAGAGGCTGGTCGGCGTGGATGGACGTGACCTTGGGCGGATCCGAAGCATCAGGGACGGCGAGGAGCCGATGCGCGAGGCCAAGCAGGGCGCTGAGGTGGCGGTGGCCATAGAGGGGATCACCATCGGGCGCCAGGTGGATGCGGAAGGCATACTCTACGTGGATCTGATGGAGACCGCGGCCAAGGAGCTTCGTAGTTACGATCTCAACGCCGATGAGGCCATGACCTTGGATGAATTATTGGTCATCAAGCGCAAGCAGGATCCGTTCTGGGCCATGTGATGTCCGGTAATTGATCACGGTCCTGTCAAGAATCCAGATCGGATGGCCCTGCTCGATCATGTCTGATGGGAATGAATGCCTTGGACATCCATCGCATATCGGTCTGATGGGATCAATTATCGTTCTATGAACGAGTGGACCGGTCCTGATACCCAAGAAGGAATATGAAAAATCCGATCAAGGTCACGCAATTGCTGATGGCGAACATCAACACATAGTCCCATATGCAAGTCCCCGTACGTATAAAGATAATGATATAGCATGCCTTCTAAGGCTATACTGCTGAAGAATATGCCTAGGAGGGAAAGACTGATACCGATAATTGCTTTTTTCATATGGACTCCAGTACCTTATGCTCAATTTCATTCATATGGGTTACACTGACATCATGCACATTTGTTGATAGTATATTCAAAATATCGTTAAGTTCTTGAAGGCGCTGAGAATGACCACGCCGCCTTCTCCTTCGATCCCAGAAAAGATAACGGATGAGATGTGTGCTTCAGGCCCTAATCCAGTACTGTTGGAGACCAAAACCTATTTATCATACAGTTCGTTAAAGGCGTACTTCAAGGTGTCAGTATGGTTGAATTTAAGGCTGTCATCAACGATGTCCAGGCGGGCAAATCCTTCAACGTGGAGGTCGCAGGACATCATGCCAACTCCCTTCTGGGACGAAATATTGGGGAGGAGATCGACGGCATCTTCGTGGGCCTCCCCGGTTTCAAGCTTATGATCACTGGTGGCTCGGACAAGGACGGAGTGCCCATGAGGAAGGACCTCCCGGGGCAGCGACGACGCAAGATCCTGCTATCCGAGAGCCTGGGTTTCCACCCTAAATACGGTGGTGAGCGTCGCCGCAAGACCCTCTGTGGGAACCAGGTGTCCCCCGATATAATCCAGGTCAACATGAAGGTGACCCAGTATGGCTCCAAGGGGCTTGAGGAGACGTTGAACGCTTCCGAGGGAACAGAGGACAACTAATGAAGGTCCCTGCCCAGCCCCAGGTCAACATTGGCATGATCGGTCATGTCGATCACGGCAAGACCACTTTGACCAAGGCCCTCAGCGGTGAGTGGACGGACCGTCACTCCGAGGAGATCCGAAGGGGCATCTCCATAAGGCTGGGCTACGCGGACGTCGCCTTCTACAAGTGCACCGAGTGCGAGGGGTCGGTGGCGTACACGAACAAGACCAAGTGTCCCAACTGCGGCGCCAAGGCCAAGTTCACCCGGGCGGTATCCTTCGTGGACTCCCCGGGTCACGAGACCCTCATGGCCACCATGCTGTCCGGCGCGGCGCTCATGAACGGCGCCCTGCTGTTGATCGCGGCCAACGAGGATTGCCCCCAGCCTCAGACCAAGGAGCACCTGATGGCCCTGACCATCATTGGTGTGGATGATATCATCATCGTCCAGAACAAGATCGACATCGTGACCCGCGATGAGGCCATGAAGAACTACCGCCAGATAAAGGAGTTCGTCAAGGGCACCATCGCCGAGAACGCGCCCATCATTCCCGTATCGGCGCATCACGACGTCAACATCGACAAGCTCATCGAGACCATTGAGACCCATATCAGTCCCAATGACCGCAACCCCAAGGCCCCGGCCAAGATGTACGTGGCACGGAGCTTCGATATCAACACCCCTGGTTCCATTCCCGACGAGCTCAAGGGCGGAGTTATCGGTGGCAGTCTCATGGAGGGTACGCTGAAGGTGGGTGATGAGATCGAGGTATCCCCCGGTCGCAAGGTCGAGGTCAGTGGCAAGGTCTCGTGGGAGCGGATAACCACCAACGTGGACTCGCTGCACGCGGGGGGTAAGAGCAAGAAGAAGGTCAACCCCGGAGGCCTCATCGCAATCGGTACCAAGCTCGATCCCTCGTTCACCAAGTCCGATGGGCTCACCGGCCGTATGGTCGGGAAGCCGGGCACACTGCCGCCCATGGTCCACAACTTTGACATGGAGACCCACCTGCTGGACAGGGTGGTAGGCAGCGCCGATGAGATCACGGTGGAGGACATCAAGACCAATGAGCCGCTGATGCTCTCAGTTGGCACGGCGACCACCGTGGGCATCGTGAAATCCGCCCGCCAGGAGGTCGCCGAGGTCCATCTCAAGATCCCGGTGTGTGCGGAGAAGGGTCAGCGGGTGGCCATATCCCGACGTATATCGGGCAAGTGGCGTCTCATCGGGCACGGTATCATCCAGTGACATGCAGCGCGTGATACTGGACACCAATGCTCTTCTAATGCCCTTTGAGGTCCGTATCAACATCGACCTCCAGCTCCAGCGCCTGATCGGCGACTTCGAGGGGTTGGTGCCCACGCCGCTGCTGGGCGAGTTGCGCCGTAGCAAGAACCGTCATGCCGGGGCGGCCCTTGCATTGGCCGCCAAGTATCGCCACTGTCGCACGGATGCCAAGGGTGATGATGCGGTGGTCGAGCTGGCTCTTCGCACCGGCGCCTATGTGCTGACCAACGACAAGGAGCTGCGGCAGCGTCTCAAGGTCTGCGGCGTCAAGGTGATCTTCCTGCGCTCCAACAGCCATTTGATGCTCGATCCCTGATTCATAATAACGGATGAGGCGGGTCCTCTTCCCCCGTGGTCGGGGACTTGCCGATCTGCTCTAGGCGCAGCAGCATCAATCGTTGCCCTCTCTCGCTGGCCGCATACACCGGTACGCCGCTTCCGACCTGCAGCAGCGCCCTGCGACGGCCCACTTCTCTTATGGTCCGCGAGGCGCAGGCGGTGACGATGTCAGCAACGTCAAAGAAGGTCTCCGCCTCACTTAGGGTCCGTCCACTGGTGTGCACTGCGAATATGAGCGGATCTGGGCCGAAACGCTCCCTGATGGCGAGAGCATCCTTCTCAAGAGCGACGGTCACCGCGATGCGCTTGTAACCCAGCCTTTGCGCTAGGGCCACGCCCTCCACTTGGTCGATGGCCGCACTCTCTGGATCGAGCACGTGATCCTCGCCTACAGCAGCGATGACCTCGGGTATGGGCGATGTTTCCACTATGCCGGAGATACGTCCACCGATCCCCTGCACCATGTCCGGCCGGTCGACAACCACCGTGCCGGTACCATCACATACCAGGACGCCGCAGTCCAACTCTCCCATCTCCACTGCCATGGCGGTTATCTCGGAGATGCCGAACGACAGGAAGTAATCCATGCTCATCACCCGGTCAGGGGTGCACATGCCGAAGTCTGCGATGCGGAACTCGATGTTCTTGCGTACCGCATCGATGTCGATGCTCTCGAGACCACGATGACGATAGAACAACGGGCAGTAGCTGACCTCCGGGGCCGTGACCTCTATCACCTTGCCGTCCTCGATGACCACCCTGCACATTCCCATGGCTTCCATGACGTGTCTGCCCATGGTTTAAGAAACACCATTTTGGCAGAAATATCTTTCCTGGTCGATCGGAATGATCATTACCACCATATTCTCGGGCCAACCACTGTCAGGGTATTCATTAAGTACTTTCTGTGTAAATACCATTATATTGGTACATCATAGTGCCCTATGAGGCGGGCAAATGAACGAGAAATACATTTACGCATTACGGAAGATCGCGCTTCTGGGTGGTCTACAGGACTACATCGCCATATCATCCCGGGAGCTAGGTGACAAGCTGAAAATGAGCCAGCAGTCAGCCTCTAAGCGTATCCTTGAGCTCCTGGACGCAGGCCTGATCCAAAGGGATCTAGGAGCCCGCAGGCAGCGGATAAGGTTGACGGACAAGGGCGTCGACATGCTGCGTCGCGAGTATCTCGAGTACCAGAAGATCTTCGAGATGCGGGACCACGTAACCCTCAAGGGAATAATCGCCACAGGGATGGGCGAGGGCAAGTACTACATGAATCAGGAGTGCTATGCGGACCAGATCAAGGATAACTTTGACTTCCGCCCCTATGAGGGCACTCTGAACATCATGATCAACCAGATCGACATGTCCAAGCTGGAGGTCATCCGCGCCGGTGAGGGCGCAAGGCTGATCAAAGGTTTCACCCAGGATGGTCGGACCTTCGGTGACGTTAGTGCCTACAAGGCCAAGATCCAGAACATCAACTGCGCCGTGGTGGTGCCAGAGCGTTCGCACTACGAGAACATCATCGAGATAGTGTGCCAGTACCATCTGCGGCGGACCCTAGGCCTCAGGGACGGCGACCCGGTCACGGTGCAGGTATCATTGGAGGGCCATTAGGCCCTGTGTTCTAGAATGGGCTCCCTTGGAGTATCAAGGCGATATGCGCACTAAACGTCGAGGGAGGCCATCATTTCCATTTTCAACGAATAGTCGATCGACTCAGTTTCGTCCGACCACGGCCCTGAACAGCCTCAAACCATCGCCGTCGTCACCGTCACGTCCACGGGTCCACTCTGGGTAGTTGAATCGGGTCATGGCTCGCTCTGGGTGTGGCATCAGGCCCAGGACGTTGCCTTCGGGGTTGCAGATACCGGCCACGTTGCCGGGCGAGCCGTTCGGATTCCAAGGGTATCCAGCCAGCTGGCCGTCCTCGTCCACATAACGGAATACGATCTGGTCGTTCTCGTCCAATCGTTCCAGGAATCGATCCTCCTCACCTGCGGGGAACTTGAGGTGGCCCTCCGCATGAGCCGAGGGGAACATGACCACATCGCCCATGCCAAGACCTGAGGTCCACACGCAGCTGCCCCGGTTGTCCATGCGCAGCAGGGTGGGCCGACACTCGAACCGGTCGGAGTCGTTGGTGTATAGCGCCACCTGCGGCTGGGGGGCCATGACCTCGTCGAAGGCTGGCCGCAGCCCTAGCTCCACCAATATCTGGAATCCATTGCAGATGCCGATCACCGGCCGTCCCTGGGTCACGAAGTCCCGCAGCTGGGTACCAAGGCTGGCCTTCATGCGGGCGGCGAATATCGCCCCAGCGCGTATGTAATCGCCGGCGGAGAACCCGCCCGGTAGCGCCAGTATGTCGTAATCCATCAGGTCCCGACGCAGGTCCAGCGGTGCATGTCCGGTCAGCTGTTTCAGGTGCACCCTCTCCGGTTCGGCGCCCACCTTGTGGAAGGCGGCGAACGTCTCGTCCTCGCAGTTGGTACCTTCTATCCTCAGGATGCATACCTTCTTCATCCGATCACCCCAGCATGGTAGCGAGGGATGTCCAGGCCTCCCTCATGGCCTCCAGTCCGAGCTTGAACCCGTCCTTCACTGACAGCGTATCGCCGCTTACGGTGCCGATGCGCACCGCCAGCCCGTCCATGGCGGCCTCGAAGTCCGCCTCGCGGCCTTTGGCGACCTCTACAACCCATCGGGTGTTGCTCTCGGAGAACAGCCTGACCGTCATCGGCAGATCGCCCATCGGTCGCAGGTCGATACTGGCCCCTATGGATCCACCGATGCACATCTCCGCCAATGCGATGGCCACGCCGCCGTCGGAACAGTCATGGCAGGCGGCCACCATGCCCGCGGACATGGCATCCATCATCAGGTCGATGCTGTGTTCAAGCATATCCACGTCCACGTCTGGCACCTTGCCCCCGCGGCCTCCGAAACGGCGGAACAGGGCGGAGGCTCCCATCTCGTCCCTGGTCTCGCCAACCAGGAAAAGAGCGCCGCCTTCAGCTTTGAGATCGGAAGTGACACAATGCCTCACATCCTCCACGATGCCAGTGCCAAGAAGCACCGGGGTCGGTAGGGCCACGCCGCCGGCGGATTCGTTGTAGAAGCTCACGTTGCCTGATGGAATAGGTATCGAAAGACGGCGACACACCTCACCAATGCCGCGCACCGCGTCTCTGAAGTCACCCAGCCTATCGGGCTTCTCTGGGTTGCCGAAGTTCAGGCAGTCGGTGATCGCATGAGGTCGCGCTCCAACACTGACCAGGTTGCGGCACACCTCGTCCACCGAGGCCATACCTCCATTGTATGGGTCCTCTGCGGTGTACCATGGATTGCAGCCCACCGCTATGCCCAGGCCGCGCCATGAGGACTCCACTGGCTTCATCACCGATGCGTCGCCCGGCCCCTGCCGATTCATGCGTCCCTGCAGTGGCTTGATCACGGTGCTGGCGCGCACCTCGTGGTCATATTGTCTTATGGCCCATTCCTTGGAGGCTATGTTGGGTTCCCGCAGAAGTGAGAGCATGACATCGTCCAGCGCTGGCAGCTGCGGGAACTCCACACATTCAACAGTGGTAGGTTCACGAATGACGAAAGGACGGCAGTACTCCGGCCCCGCGGTGACGAAGTTGAGATCCATGTGGTACACCACCTCGTCGCCCCAAATGAGCTTGACATGATGCCCCTCGACCGCCTCGCCGATCACGGTGGCGGGCACGTCCCACAGGTCGAACATCTCCAAGATGCGGGGAACGTCCTCCTTGCGGGCGGCGAGCATCATGCGCTCCTGGGACTCGGAGACCCATACCTCCCATGGCACCACTCCCTCCTCCTTGAGCGGCACCCGGTCCAGGTGGACAACGGCGCCGCACCCGCCATCGAGGGCCATCTCGCCCACCACGCAGCTGAGGCCGCCTCCTCCCAGATCCTTCATACCGGTGATGAGGCCCATACGGTTGACATCCAGGCAGGCGTGGATGGTGGGTTCCTTCATGATCGGGTCGCCCAGCTGCACTGCGCCTCTAGATTCTTCCTCTGATTCCGCGGTCAGATCGGCAGAGGCGAACGTCACTCCATGAATTCCGTCCCTGCCGGTCCTGCCGCCACAGAGTATGAGCCTGTCGCCAACGCCGCCCACATGGTTGCGGGTTATCTCATCGCGCCGGGCGATCCCCACGCAGCCGACGTTGACCAGGCAGTTGCCAGTGTAACGTTCGTCGAAGTAGATGCCTCCGGCAACCGTGGGCACGCCCACCCGGTTGCCGTAGTCGCGGATGCCTGAGACCACACCGCGCAGCAGGTAGCGCGGGTGCTTCACCCCAGGAGGCACATCCAGATCCCGGTCGGGCTTGCCGAAGCATAGCGGATCGACCAGAGCGATTGGTTGAGCACCCATGCACACCACGTCCCTGAGGATGCCGCCGATGCCGGTGGCCGCCCCGCCGTAGGGTTCGATGGCCGAGGGGTGGTTGTGACTCTCGATCCTCAGGGCGTAGGCGTGCTCGTCGTCAAAGGCCATCACCCCAGCGTCGCCCCTGGCCAGGACGTCTGGGTGATGGATGCTGAACACATTCTCCTTGAGTATGGTCCTTGAGCTTTTATAGCAGCAGTGCTCGCTCCAGGCCTGAGCCACGGACTGCAGCTCCACATCGCTGGGGATGCGACCGATGCGCAGGAAGTGCGACCGGATGGTCCACATCTCCTCCAGGCTGAGCGACAGGCCCAGGGTGGAGGACAGCTCCTTGAGTTCCTGGTCTTCGGCTGAGAACAGGTCTATATCGTGGATGTCGAAGTCCACCGGCCTGCGTTTGAGAAGGTGGTCTATGGACATGGATCTCACTTTAATTCTATCTGGTAGTTCTGAATGACCGGGTTGGCCAGAAGCTTCCTGCACATGTTCTCGCACATCTGCAGAGCGCCATCACCCTCGGCGTCGAGGTCGATCTCGAAAACCTTGACCGTACGCACTGCTCTCACTCCCTCGAAGCCCAGCAGTTCCAGGGCCTTGAGAGTGTTCTGACCTTCGGGGTCGGTCACTCCATGCTTGAGTTCAATCCTGATATCAGCTATGACCATGAACGCACCGTTGGATAATCCGGGTAGCCTACTTATTTCCTTTGTCCTCGGAGTTCCTCAGCGGAATCAGATCAGCCCCGCTTCCTCTATTGCCTGGAACACCCCTACTATGATGAATTGCACCGCCACCGCTGCTAGGACCAGACCCATGATCCGGGAGAATGCCATGGTGCCAGTGCGCCCCATGATCCGGAACAGTACGTCCGAATAGCTCAATATGAGGTATGACAAGATGACGGTGACCATCACTCCTATGAATATCCATATGTATCCGGTAACGTCCCCGCTTTGCTGCACATCGCTAGTGAGGATCATGACCGTGGTGATGGACCCAGGCCCCGCGAACATGGGTATGCCTAGGGGCACCACACCCACTTGCTCTTCCTCCAGCGCCCTCACCCTCTCGGCCTCGGTTATCTTGGTGGTCGGCCTACGCCCCTGCATCATGGAGAATGCGATCGAGAACAGCAGCACCCCTCCGGCGATGCGGAATGCCGGTATGGTTATGCCGTATACATAGAAGATGAGGTCGCCGAAGATGGCGAACACGAACAGCACCACTATCATCACCACGCATACCATCATGATGATCCTCTGCCTGACCTCGTGCGGATAGCCATCGGTGATGGTCACGAAGAACGGCACATTGCCCAGCGGGTTCACTATGGCAAAGATGGTGACGATCACGCTGATGCCGAATTCGATACTCATCAGATTGAGGATTGGCGTAAGGGTTGAATAGGCTTTGCCCTAGCCTGGTGACGCGGGGCTTGGAGAACTCGATCAGGGGACCACGGTCTTGCGGCCGAATGTCAGGTAACCGGTGTGACCAAGCATGTCGAATGATGGTCTCACCCCGCCGGCATGGACCTCCATCTCGCGTTGCAGCGTCTCGATGGAGCACACGTCCACGTACCCCATGTCCCGCAACGCGATGACCGTGGCCTCAAGCTGGTTGATGTTCGGAGTATAGGCGCACACCCTGCCCCCGGGTCGAAGGTTGCGGTCCAGGTTGGAGATGGCCGCCCAGGGCACCGGCATGTCCAGTATAACGGCGTCGGCGGTCACGTCCAGTTGCACATCGCAGGCATCGCCGATCACGCACTCCCACCCGTCGAGCCCGAGGCGGGCGATATTGCGACCAGCCCGCTTGGCGAAGTCCTCCCGCATCTCCACCGATATCACCCTCCCTCCTGGGGAGACGGCGTTGAGCAGCGCCATGGCCAGTGCCCCGGAGCCGACCCCGGATTCTATGACCACGTCACCGGCGCTAAGGGAGGTGCGCAGAACGATCTCGGCAGCGTCCTTGGGTATGATGATCTGAGCTCCTCTATCCAGCGATATCATGTGTTCGTAGACCCCGGGTCGAAGCATAACGAACCGGTGGTTGGCTATCTCCAGTCTGGAACCATCAGGCATACCCACCATGCGGCCGGTGTCCACTAGACCGAGGCCAGTCACTTTGACCATGCCACCATCTAGCGTCACTTGGTGGCGCTTACCCCGTTCGTCCAGCAGGTGGACCATCTCACCCTGTCGTAGCAATGGCTCACAACCTGAAGCTCTTGCCGCAGTCGCCGCATTCCCAATCGTAGGAGGATATGGCGGCCCCGCAGTCTGGACATCGGGGGATGCCGGAGATATGTTGAACCGTCTTTATTACCGGAACATCGGTCTTTTCCGGCCTCGTTGCCGTCTCGACGGTTGAGCTGTCCCTCAGATTCTCTTTGATACAGTACCGCGGGCCATCGTACTCCCTCTTGGGCGGGTAGGTGTAGTCCTTCCAGCGCTCGCGGAGCACTAGGAAATAGTAGCTCCACATGCCCACCATGAAGGCGACGATTGCCGTGGCTGAAGCATATATAAGTGCGTCCATCCCATCACTGCTTAGGACATGGGTGCAAATTTATAAATATCATTTGGTCCGACGATTGTCGGACGCGATCTTGCATTCATCAGTACAGGTCCAGAAAATCATTTTATACCCACATCACATTGGGCGCACCCGATGAAGGGTTCTGATATACCCAAGAAGGCGAAGCTGGCCGTGTCCGTTCTGCTCATTATAGGTGGGCTGCTTGTGTATTGGATATGGGCAATTACCTATAACGCTTGGAATCCGATCCAGCCCGAGTTCATCGGCGTGTACGCCATATCCTCGATAATGATACTTTTCGGCATTCTCGGTCTGCTTCTAGCTAAGCGTACTTGATCACATCGTTCTCGCGGCGTAGGCCACGGTGCTCGTCTCCCTGCTACAGACCAAGCAGCGTCCCTGGAAGGTCTCGTCATTGCGAGGGGTGCCCAATATGTTCAGCTCGGTCCGCTCCTCTAAGGCGTGGCCGCAGGCCTCGTCCCCACACCAGCCGAACTTGACGATGCTTTCGGGAATGTTTTCCATGCTGTCGATGATGACGATGCCGCTGTTCATTGATTCTGTTGCTCTGGCCCGCATGTCGGCCTTGATCGAGGCCAGTATGGAGGTCACCGAGGTCACCGTCTCCGTCGGAGGGAAGCTGCCCTTGTCGCCGGTATCGCGCCTGGCGTACGTTACCACGTCGTTCTGGATATCGTGCAGTCCAAGCTCAAGACGCAGCGACACCCCTTTGATCTCCCAGTCGAAGAACTTGCTGCCGGGACGATCATCACGGTCGTCCAGATGTGCCCGGATGCCTGCTTTCTTCAGCTGTGAGAGCAGGTCGGCGGCGGCCTTGTTGATCTCGTCGTAATGCTCCTTCTTGAGAATGGGTACGATGACCACTTGGAATGGGGCCACGTCCGGCGGCAGCACCAGGCCCTTGTCGTCACCGTGCACGCCTACCACTGCGCCTACCAGCCGCTCGCTCATACCGTAGGTGGTCTGGTGCACATACTCCCACTCGCCCTCGGCGTTCTCATAGCGTATCTCGTACGGCTTGGAGAAATTATCGCGGTAGTGATGTATGCTTCCCAGCTGCAGGGTGCGGCCGTTGGGCATGTAGGTGTCGATGCCCACGGTGTAGTATGCTCCTGGGAACTTGTCCCAGTCGGTGCGCTTGAGCAGCAGATAGGGCAGGCACAGCCGGTCCATCAGGTTCTCCAAGATGGAGAAGTCCTCATCCACCTGACGCTCGGCGTCGTCATAGTCCACATGACAGGTGTGGGATTCGAAGAAGTGTATCTCCCGCACCCGGATGAACGGGCGGGTCATCTTGGTCTCGTATCGGAAGGTGTTGACCAGTTGGTAGGTCTTTAGGGGCAGATCGGTATGTGACCTCACCCATAGCGCGAACATCGGGTACATGGCCGTCTCGCTTGTAGGGCGCATCACCATGCGCACGTCCAGTTCGTTGAGGCCCGCGTGGGTGACCCAGAAGACCTCTGCGTCGAAGCCCTTGATATGGTCCTTCTCCTTCTGGAACTCGGTCTCGGGTATCAGCAGCGGGAAGCACACCTCATCATGATCGGTGGCGTCAAGCTCCTCGCGGATGAACTGGTCGATCTGGCGCATGATGCGCCAGCCGTATGGGGTCCAGACGTTCATTCCCTTGATCGGGTAGCGCTTGTCGGACAGGTTGGCCCGCTCGACAATATCGTTGTACCACTCGCCGAAGTCCTCGTCCTTCTTCATATGATGACCTGCCATTGGGTGTATCGCCGATAGGTATTATTGCGTTTCCTTGAGCGCCTTGGCCACCAGCGGAGCCACCGATATGCGGCTGACCTCGCTCATGACGGTATTGCAGCAGACCACTTCGTCCACGCAGGCCATGCGTTGCAGTGCGTCCTGGACGAAGAGACCGTGAGTGCAGGCCACGTAGACCCGCTCTGCGCCAACCTTCTTGAGCTCGTTGGAAGCGGCCACTATGGTGCCCCCTGTGGAGATCATATCATCGACGATGAGCACGTTTTTGCCACCGACATCCACATTGGCCGGGGCGATGCGCACGTCCATGCCCGAGAGCCTCGTCTTCTGGAGGTGGTCGCTGTCAACACCCATGATCTTGCCGACCTCTTCGGCCCTGCTCCTAGCGCCGATGTCAGGAGACAGGACGATGTCCACTTCATGATCGCTGAAGAACTCGCCGATGGCGGGGGCAGCCTTCACGTCCACCGCCGGGCAGGAGAACCATCTCAAGGTGTCCTGCTTGTGCAGGTCCACGGTCACAACATGGTCTGTGTTCATCTCCAGCATGCGGGCCATGACCTTGGCGCTCTCCGGCTCGCCGGGATTGAACAACCGGTCCTGGCGGGCGTAGCCAAAGTATGGGATGACGCAGGCCACCGTCTTGGCACCGAGGCTCTTGATCGCGTCCTGGATCAGCAGCATCTCCACCAGGTCCCCGTCGGGGTAGGTGTTCTGCACCACCACCACATGGTCGTCGATCGTGTCACACTCGATACGGGTATAGCATTCTCCATCTGGGAATCGCTTGGTGGACGCTCTGATGCAGCCCACGCCCATGCAGTCCGCCAACTCCTCTGCCAATTCGTATGATGAAGAACCCCCGACTATTATCATCTTGGGTACAATGTGATTATCGATATAATATCTACCGAACCTGCGGAAACGTTTGCCCGCGGAAACGTTTATTATAAGGTGGGTGGATAAGACAGCGGGATGGTGCACAATGGATTCTGAGAGCGCCTATGACGGGTCGACAGAGGAGCTGCCGTTCGAGACCGGCAGCGAGGAAGCGGTAGGGGTCATCTATGGTAACGTGGGTACCACCCACTTCAACGTGCGAGTGATGAGCACCATCGAACGCATGGAGTACGTGCAGTTCGAGCATCCTAGCGATGGATTGGTGCTGGGCCAGGTGTCTGAGGTGGAGAGGCGCACCGATCTGTCGCTGGAGAAGGCCAAGATGTACTCCGAGGGCGCTGATATCAACATCGAGGAGAAGGTCACCGCCCGTATCGACATACTCGGGTTCAGGGACGACCGCCACCTGCTGCAGGTGCCGCGGACCCCGTGCCGTGCTGGCACCGAGGTACTGAAAGCGAGCGACGACCTCATCCGCGAGGTCATAGGGCTCAAGGAGAACACCGACACCGGCGCCTACCTGGGACTGCTGTTCGGGCACAACATCCGCATCGAGTCCGACATCAACTCCATGGTGCAGAAGCACGTCTCCATACTGGCCAAGACCGGCGGGGGCAAGAGTTTCCTGTGCGGTGCGTTGGTGGAGGAGTTGATGAAGCATGACGTGACCGTCATAGTGTTCGACCCCCACGGCGAGTACGGGTCCATGAGGGTGAAGGGCACCAAACAGGAATCGTCCCGTGATTTCGGGGTCGTACCACACAGTTACAAGGATAAGATAACGGAGTTCGCCACCGATCTGCAGATCAATCCCAAGGCCAAGCCTCTCAAGTTCACCCTGGCCAACATCGAGGCCCGGGACCTGCTGGGCCTGACCAACGTCAAGAGCGCCCGAAACTACCTGACCATGCTGCGCAAGGCCATGGACGCCGTCAAGGGAGTGAAGCGCGACTTCTCACTTCGGGACCTGATCCGGGTGCTGGAGGCCGACGATGAACACCAGAACTCCAGCCTCATCAATGAGCTGGAGTATCTTAGCGAGGTCGGAATATTCGGTGACAAGGGCACCCGCATCGATGAGCTGGTGCAGAGGGGCAGGTGCACCATAATCAACATGAAGGGCACACCTCCAGATATCCAGGAGCTCATCGCCGAACGGCTTTGCTCGGCGCTGTTCGAGCTGCGTAAGGCCGACAAGATACCGCCGTTGATGCTGGTGGTGGAGGAAGCCCACAACTACTGTCCTCAACAGGGGCAGGTGGCCAGCAGCAAGGTGTTGCGCACCATCGCCTCCGAGGGACGTAAGTTCGGTCTGGGACTGACCATAATCTCCCAGCGACCGGCCAAGATCGATAAGAACGTCCTGTCGCAGTGCAACACCCAGATGATACTCAAGGTCACCAATCCCAATGACCTGAAGGCCATCACCTCGTCGGTGGAGGGCCTCACTAGCGGCATGGCCGAGGAGATCCAGCGGCTGCCTATCGGAGTGGCGCTGATGATGGGCGGCTCCATACAGATGCCTCTTCTGGTAGAGGTGCGTCCAAGGGAGTCCAAGCACGGCGGCGAGAGTGTGGAGATCATCCCCTCGAGGAGGGTGTGATTGCAGGACCGCATAACCGAGGACCGTATCGAACGATATCTCAGCATAACCAAGGAAGCCATGGACAAGCTGACGGTGGCCGCACCGGAGCGCTCGTTCAACCGCCGCATGGCAGAATCATTCTTGGAGATGGCCACCTCGTACTACGAGGATGCGTTGCATTTCCGTGAGCAGGGCGACCTTGTGAACGCGTTCGCCTGCGTGAACTATGCTCATGGGTGGCTGGATTGCGGTGCCCGCATCGGACTCTTCGACGTGGGCGGCGACGATCGGTTGTTCACACTGTTCGAGTGAATGCTCACCGCAACAGGTGGGGACCGGACCGGTCCACGCCGACCCTGTGGACCTCGCCGAACCCTGACAGGGTTCGGAGGTCGGAATCCATCTCTCCTATGGAGAACACGGAGTTGCCGAGCATGACCATCGATGCATTTTGACCGTCCAATGCTGACAAGGCCTCCCTCACCTCCGAGGTTATCAGCCCCGTTTCCTCGGCGAACTGTCTTGAGGTACGCACGAGCGCCCCCATATCCGATCGCTCAATGAACGAATCGAGGCATCTGCGCCCCACCTCATTCACCATGGCCATGATGTCCTCGTTGGCCAGAACGTCGGCGGTGGGGATGGGGGGGCCGACGATGCCCACCGCTATCTTTGGATCATGGCCCAGGTCCTGCCATTCACCATAGGGGGGGAGTCCCGGTGAGGTTCGGACCCCAACACCGCCGCATAGGATGCCCGCCACATCGCCTAGCCCCCCGCCGTTCATCACCTCGGACACATGCGCAGCCGTCCCAATTTGGTCCTCAGATATTTCCAATAGGCTCCCAAGGGCGATCCCTGTAGCCAGGGTGCCAGCAGCGCTCATGGCGAACCCATGGCCTGGAGGGAGGTCCGGGACGATGTCCACCTTGGCCCCATATCCTTCGGGGAGCAGCATCGTCAACAGTCCATGCGTCACCGGGGCATCATCCAACCGACCATCTATGGCGATCTCAATACCTTCGCCCCGCCAACACTCCACCCTGGCCGTGGCCCCCCTGTCGATGCATATGCCGGCACCGCGGGTGCCGGTTCTCATAAAATCCCTGTGACGGCAGACCTGGAATATGCATGATATGTGTCCAGGGCAGAAGGCGGCCGCCTTCAATCCCGTCCACCGACCATGTGCAGGATGCCCTCGGCCACCGACCGTTTGCTGCCGCCCAATGCCACATCACCCGAGCCGGTCACCACCAGCACCTGCGTCCGTCCCGGTGCCACATCACCCAGGTCATTGGCCACGATGGCATCCAATTCGTGCTCTTCCAGACGACGGATCGCTCGGGCCACCAGATCCTCCTCGCTCACATCCGACTCGGCCTTGAACCCTACCACGGTTCGTTCACCATCGACCAGGCGGCCGATGAGCTTGGGCACCGGCTCCAGTTCCAACGTGGGCGCGATGTCCGAAGGCAGTTTGCCATGTTGTCGAACCGGCCTGAAATCGGCCAAGGCCGCTGGCATCAGTACCAGATCGTGGTCGACCTGGTCGATCATCCCCTCAAGGTCGGCCACTGAGGTGAACCGACGCATTGACAGGTGTTCCGGCACTGGGAAGGTGTGGCGCCCCATCCAAAGGTCGACGGTCGCCCCCATCCGGAACGCCGCTGCGGCCAGTTCCACCGCCATCTCGCCGGTGGAGCGGTTGCTGACCACCCGCATGTCGTCGATGGCCTCCTCCGAGGACCCGCCGATGACCAGGACCCTGCGGCCGCTCAGCTTCTTGGGGCATAGGGCGAGGATGACGCTCTCCACGATCTCCTCCTTGGAGGCCACCTTGGCCTTATCCCCCGAGACCCGGGGACCAACGAACCGCACCCCCATGCGCTGCAATCGACCCACGTTCTCCACCACCGCCTGATTGCGGTACATGGCCAGGTGCATCGCTGGCGCCACTAGTAATGGGACTCCAGAACCGAGGGCGATGGTGGCCATGGTGGTGACGGTCGTGTCATCGATGCCGTTGGCCATCTTGGACACAGTATTGGCGGTGCAGGGGGCGATGAGCAGCAGGTCGGCGCGGTCGTCATGGTCACCCAGCAGAGCTACGTGCTGCGCCCTCCCGTCCAGCTCGGTGACCGGCTCGAAACCGGTGGCGAACTCCATGCTCATCGGGGTAACGAACTCGGCACCCCATTGGCTCAGGACCGGGACAACGTCGGCGCCGTGGCGCGCCAGCTCTCGAGCCAGGGCGAACGCCTCCATCGCGGCGATGGAACCGGTTATGCACAGCACTATCAGCTTTCCTTTCAGATCGTCGCTGAGTTCGCAGTATATCTCATCCACAGGTTGCATCAGATGCCTCCTCTAACGCTGCATACGCAGGCCTGGACCAGTGTCAGCGCCTCTCGTCTCACCGAGCGCTGGGGGCGGGTGGCGTCGACCAACACGTAGCTGCGGTCTCGCTTGGCCAGGTGCAGGTAGGCGTTGCGCACCTCCTCCAAGTATCCCAGCCTCTCGAACTTGCTCACGGTCTCCCGTGTACGGTTCACCCGCTCCAGCGATGTCTTGGCCGGAAGGTCCAGCAGCACGGTGAGATCCGGAATGGTCACCACCGGCTCGTTCAACGACCACAGCCAGTCCATGGAGTCTGCACCCATCATCCGGTCCAGGACCACGCTTTGATAGGCCATCGTGGACCCATAGTATCGATCGCAGAGCACCACCTTGCCCCGGTCCACCCACTCCCTGATGCGCCGGGTGTGCTCGGTCCGGTCGGCCACGAACAACATGGCCTCGGTGAACGGGGAAACGTCCGATCGGTTGGCCTGGCGGACGCAGTCCCCTATCCATGAGTCAGATGGCTCCGCCGTCGTCACCACATCATGGGATGGCGATAGCTCCGCCTCCACATCGGCCATCAGGGTGCTCTTGCCGGCGCCATCGATCCCTTCGAAGACGATGAACCGCCCTCCACTCGATCTGGACAGTGTCTCTATTCTCTGCAGGGTCTGCTCTTCGGTTCCGCTGGTACCCGACATCCGATTCATTATCCATCCACGGGTTAAGAAAGGTTGCCTCGTTGGATCAGGGGTCAGGGCGCATACGCCACGAGTACACCGGTCGCTTGGCCGCCAACACCTCGTCGATCCTGCTTGCAGCTGTGTTGCTAGGCGCGGTCGCGAGAACCGACGCATTCTCATCCAAGATGGATAGCAGGACATCGGCGTAGCGGTCCAGCTCCTCCTTGCTTGCGGATTCGGTGGGCTCCACCATCATGGCCTCATCCACGATGAGTGGGAAGTACATGGTGGGCGCGTGCATGCCGAAGTCCAGGATGCGCTTGCTCACGTCCAACGCCCGGACGCCACGGTCCTTGAACGAGGCGGCAGACAGCACGAACTCGTGCTTGCGCAGCTCCTTGAAAGGTAGCTCGTATCCTTCCATGAGCCTCTTCTTCAGATAGTTGGAGTTGAGCACCGCCTGCGAGGACGCGTCCCGAAGGCCGTTGCTCCCTTGTCTCAGGATGTAGGTGTAAGCTCGAAGAAGCACCTCGAAATTGCCGTAGAACGATGCCACCTTGCCGATGCTCTGCGGTCGCTGATAGTCCAGCCGGTAGCGGCCTTCATCCAGCATCACTCGTGGCACAGGCAGGAACGGTTCAAGCGGCGCCTTCACGCCCACCGGGCCGGCTCCTGGACCTCCGCCACCATGAGGGGTGGCGAACGTCTTGTGCAGGTTGAAGTGGACGATGTCGAAGCCCATGTCCCCAGGCGAGGCGTAGCCCATGATGGCGTTGAGATTAGCGCCATCGTAATACATCAGGCCTCCGGCATCCTGGACCATCTCGGCCATGAGATCGATCCGGGGCTCGAATATGCCCAGGGTGTTCGGGTTCGTGATCATCATCGCCGCGGTCCGATCGCTCAATGCTGCATCCAACGCATCCAGGTCCACACAGCCATCTGGTAGGGAGGGGATCTCGACCACCTTGAATCCGGCCATCATCGCCGAGGCTGGATTGGTTCCATGGGCGGTGTCGGGGACGATGACCTCATCACGTGGATCGTCACGCAAGGTGTGGTATGCCTTGGCGATCAGCATGCCGGTGAATTCTCCCTGAGCCCCAGATGGCGGTTGCAGTGTCATCGCATCCACGCCGCCGATGACGCATAGCATCCTTTCCAGCTCGTGCATGATCCGCAGCGAGCCCTGCATTGAGGCCTCGTCCTGCAGCGGGTGCACCTGCGCCGCCTTCGGGTGGGCCGCCAGCCGATCGGCGTACTTGGGGTTGAACTTCATGGTGCAGCTGCCCAGTGGGTAGAGGCCATTGTCCAAGCAGTAGTTCATCTGACTCAGGTTCACGAAGTGGCGGACCACCTCGAACTCCGGGGCAGATGGCAGATCCAGGCGATCCCGGGTCATGCCATTGGGCACCAGGTCGTCCACGCTGCCAGCGCCTAGGGCGTGGTCGCTTCCCCCGGACAGCTCGAACACGCTTTGATGATCCCAGCGCGCCTGCCTCCATGTCATGCCATCCCCTCCAGCAGTTCGATCAGGTTCTCGTGGTCCGCGTCGGTCTGCACCTCGTTCACTGACAGTATCATGCAGGAGTCGAACTCCGGGCATGTCGGTCCTAGATGCATGC
Organism: Methanomassiliicoccales archaeon; assembly: GCA_030604065.1. Classification (GTDB taxonomy): domain Archaea; phylum Thermoplasmatota; class Thermoplasmata; order Methanomassiliicoccales; family JAUVWO01; genus JAUVWO01. The sequence goes on from JAUVWO010000001.1 coordinate 30,145, forward strand.
CGCCTATGATGCCGTTCCTCAGCAGTAGGCGGTTCACCTTCTCCACCCTCATGGGGCAGCGCACCACGAAGGAGTCGAAGTGCTGCCCGGTGAACTCCGGAGCTTCGAAGCCGGGCACCGCGTCGACCATCTCCATCAGCCTCCGGGTGCGACGCATGTTGGAGCGGGCCAGGGATGTCAGCCCCTCTGCGCCCATGATCGAAAGGTAGGCAGCCGCCCCCACCGCCACCAGGGCCTCGTTGGAGCAGATATTGCTGGTGGCCTTGTCGCGGCGGATATGCTGCTCCCGTGTCTGGAGGGCCATGGTGTAGGCGTCCCTGCCGTTGGAGTCCTTGGTCATGCCGATGATCCGTCCTGGCGATCGGCGGGCGTCCCTCTCCCGGCAAGCGAACAGCCCTAGCATAGGCCCGCCACAGTTCATTGGCGAGCCGAGCCATTGGGCCTCGCCGATGACCATGTCGGCACCATAGTCCCCTGGGGGTCGGAGCACCGCCATCGACAGCGGGTCGACACCGACAACCAGCAGGGCTTCGCCAGCCATCGCCTTCAGCTCCGGTGCACGGGAGTCGATGATCCCGAAGGCGTTGGGCACCTCCACGTACACGCCGGCGACGTCGTCGCCCATCCGCCCAACGAGATCGTCCATGTCCACCTCGCCAGTGATCTGGTCGTAGCCGTATTCTCCCACGGTCATGCCTGTTCCTAGAACGTAATTGTTCAGCACCGACCGCTTCTGCGGGCTCATGGCCCTTGGCACTAGGAAGCGCTTCCTGCGGTTGATCCGCATGCACATTCTCGCCGCCTCGCCCAGCGCCGTGGTCCAGTCGTACATGGAGGAGTTCACGACATCCAGGCCCACCAGTTCGGCCATCAGGCTCTGGTACTCGAACAGTGCCTGCAGCATCCCCTGCGACATTTCCGGCTGGTACGGTGTGTAGGCGGTCCGGAACTCGGTGCGCGACACGATCTCCTCAACCGCCGCCGGGACATAGTGCTGGCGACAGTCACCGCCAAGGAAGCAAGGCATGTCGACGGCCGATCGATTCAAGGAAAGTATCGCGTCCACATGCCGGCAGACCTCCTGTTCGGACATCCCAAGCGGAAGATCGAACTGTTCCAGCCTAAGGTGTTCGGGCACGTCGGCGAACAGATCCTCTACCGATTCCAGGCCAAGGTAGTTCAACATGCGACGGTCCAGGGACATATGGATGGCTATGGTCGAGGGGGTAGAAATATTTTCATGGCCGATCTTCTGCCCTGTTCTTCCTTGGCATCCGTATCGGAGTGCCCCTTTGACGGTGCACGTTGGCCACCAATCGCGAGTACAGCGCTGGCAGCGATTGCACATCCTTGACCTCGGTGCGCACCAGCATGACGATGCGTCGCCGGTATTCGATATCGTAGGGGACCTGATTGGCGTCCATCGACTCGCGCAGGCGACGGGCGATCTGGCCCCCGGTACGGTCCCAGTCGGTCAGCACGACCGCCCGCTTGCTCTCGCTGGCCAGTCGTTCCCCTACGGAGAACAAAGTGCCCTGCCCCTGGACCTGCCATATCTCCCCGTACACGCCCAGCAGGTTCAGCGCTCCACGGTCGCGTATGCCCTCCACCAATATGACAACGTCGGGGTCTCGGGCGGACAGCTCATCCATGATCTCCTCCAGCTTCTCCAAGGCGGCCTCGGGGTGGATCATCCATGCACCTCCAGCATCTTGGCCACCTTTTCTGGCGGCAGCGGCACGAATACCGTTTTCTGTCTCGAGGTATGACCGCGAACCACCTCGGTCGGAGCCGACACGATGCCGGTCATGAGCTTGCATATCTCGTTATTGGCGCGCCCTTTGGACGGCGGCGCAGTGACCTTGACCACCAGCCGGTGTCGCCACGGGTTCACTCCCTCGATGCCGGCCCGTCCGGCTTTGGGCGACACCATCAGATCGATCTCGGTGCCGCCCTCCACGGCATGCAAGGTCTCGCTCGCGTCCACGGCAGCATGATGGTGTATGGATTAATGGATGTTGTCCCGGTCGGCAAGTCCAAATACGCACTAGGGGATTCTCATGGCGTGGACGATGCGGAGCAGATGACGTTCGATGACCTGACCAAGGCTTACAGGGAGGAGAACCGCTCTCCCCGATTGTCCGAGCTCAGGCACGACTTTCACCCTGCTCTGAGGGATCTGCTCCAACGCATTACCGAGGACTATGAGATGGAGTTCCAGAGAGAGCCGTTCTCCATCCTGGCCCAGGGATTGAACGATCAGAGGGCCAAGATACTGCGCTATGCACAGATGACCATCTATCTGCGGCTGAAGAAGATAGTGATCATGGCGTTGATGAAGGCCATGGGCGGGGCTGCGGACAAGGAACGCTTTCTTCCAGAGGAGCGGGACTTCTTCACGGCCAGTCTGGAGATCACCGAGGGGCAGCGGCAGGCCCTGATGCTGCGGTCAAGCCCCCGTCTCACAGCGGCGACTCCGGCGGAGGAGCGATCCAACGACGCCCCCGGATCGGAGGCGCAACCGCTGGACATCGAACCGATACCAGATGCGCCAAGATCGATCGATGAGCCCGAGTCAGTGCCTATGGTGATAGAGACGCTCATAGAGGAGACCGAACCAGCACCGGAGCCGGTGATGGAGGTCCCCGACCTGCCGGAACGCTCGGCCGATTACATCATCGTCCGGGTGCTCGAAGAGATACCGCCGTTCGCTGGGCCAGAACGCAACTACCGCCTGCGCAAGGAGGACGTGGTCACACTGCCTCACGTTATCGGTCAAGCACTAGTGGCAAAGGGCATGGCTCAGGAGATCAGGCCGCACTAGCGTTCCTTGCACTTGCGATCTATCACTTCAGTGATGAATTTGCAGATGTCATCGCCATAGCGGGGATCGGCGACCGCGAACTCGATCTGGGTCTTCAGCCAACCCGTCACATCGCCCACGTCGTAACGATGTCCCTCGAACTCGTAAGCGTAAACGTCCTCCTGCTGGGCCAGCTCGTTGAGCGCATCGGTGAGCTGGATCTCTCCATGCTTTCCAGGTGCGGTACTCTTCAGCAGCTTGAATATCGTTGGCGACAGCACATAGGTGCCTGTGATGGCGATGTCGGAGGGCGCTTCCTCGATGGACGGCTTCTCCACTAGGGAGTCCACCTTGATCAGACCGTTCCCGACCATCCGGCCGGATACGATGCCGTATTGCGACACACGGTCCTGGCCCACACGCTCCACTCCTATGACCGATCCACCGGTGCGCTCGTGCACGTCCATCAGCTGCTTCAGCACCGGCACCGGTGACACCGTGATGTTGTCCCCTAGCATCACGGCGAAGAACTCATTGCCGACATGATCGCGTCCCAGGCCGACGGCGTCTCCGAGCCCCTTGGGTGAATTCTGTCTGATGAAATGGAAGCTGGCCATGTCCGGGATCTTGGTGATGAGGGGCAGCAACGCTCGCTTTCCGTTGATGCTGAGATGATTCTCCAACTCCCATGAACGATCGAAGTAGTCCTCGATGATATGCTTTCCTTTGCCGATGACGATCAGGATATCGTCCACGCCGGACTCCACCGCCTCCTCCACCACGTAATGGATGGTGGGCCGGTCGATGATGGGCATCATCTCCTTCGGTGAGGCCTTGGTCAGCGGCAGGAACCTGGTCCCCAACCCTGCAGCTGGAATAACTACCTTCAAATGTGCACCCCTGATTATGGATGGATGGGGTTCAGGTATTTAAATGGAATCGGACCGTTATCAGCGGGTCACACACGTAGGCTGCGACAGTCGCCTAGGCACTCCAGGCAGTCCAGCTGCCTTTCGGGGATGCTGGCCTTCTCGGCCACGGTCCGCACCGCCACCTCGGGCATGTTGTTGTTCTTGCTCAGGTGGCCTAGGAACACCTTCCTATGGGGGCGCGAGGTCTCCTTCAGCGCCCTGGCGCAATCATTGTTGGACAGATGGCCCTCATCGCTGCGGATCCACTGTTTCAAGAAGAAGGGGTAAGGGCCGCTCTCCAGCATCTCTGGATCGTAATTGGATTCGATCACCACCAGATCGGCGCGGGGCAGCCATTCCTGGATGCTCCAGGTAACGGTACCCGTGTCGGTGGCCATCAGGAAGCATCGGCCGCCGTACTCCAGGGCGTAGGCGTTGGGTTCCGCCGCCCTATGGGAGGTGCGCAGCGGCTGCACACTCACTTCCTTGATGGTGAACGGCTTCAACGACGAGAATGTCTCCTTGCGCTCCACCTTGCCCAGCTTGGAGTTCATCAAGGTGGCGTTGTTGGCGTGCACTGGCACCTTGAACCGGCGGGAGATGACCCCGGCGCCGCGTACGTGGTCCTGATGCTCGTGCGTCAGCAGGATGGCATCCAGGTCCTTGGGATCCACACCGACCCGGTCCATCTGGGCCACCAGTTTCTTCCCGGACAGTCCAGCGTCGATCATGATGACCGTGTCTCCGGCGCATACCACGGTGCAGTTGCCGTCGCTGCCCGACGCTAGTACGTGAACCTCGAAGCTCAATCCTGCCCTCTCTAATCAGGAATCGGGCGCTTTGATAAATAGATTGAGCCTCCCCCGCCAAGTATTATCTATTCCCGAGTCATGGATGTCGGCATGGAGGGAATGACCCTTCTCGTCACTGGCGGGGCTGGATTCATAGGCAGCAACTTCGTGCACCATTTGCTGGAGAGGTATAGCGACATAGCCGTGATCGACCTGGACATGCTCACGTACGCGGTCAACCTGGCCAATCTATCAGATCTGGAGGCCGATCCCAGGCACACATTCGTTCGCGGGGACATATGCGACCGGAAGATGGTGGACCGGCTCTTCCAGGAACATCGTCCGGACATGGTGATCAACTTCGCCGCCGAGTCCCATGTGGATCGATCCATACTGGAACCGGATGTGTTCGTACGCACGAACGTGCTTGGGGCGCAGTGTCTGCTGGGTGCCGCCCGCGAGCACGAAGTGGAACGCTTTCTGCAGGTCTCGACCGACGAGGTCTATGGTTCATTGGGTCCGGAGGGCCTGTTCACCGAGGATACGCCGATCGACCCCTCCAGTCCATACTCGGCTAGCAAGGCAGGGGCCGACCTGCTAGCCTTGGCCTACAACCGCACCTTCGGGTCCCCTGTGCTGATCACTCGCTGCTCAAACAACTACGGACCGTACCAGTTCCCGGAGAAGCTGATACCGGTGATAATCATGAATTGCCTCGAGGGGCGGCCGATCCCGGTGTACGGCGATGGCATGAATGTGCGCGATTGGCTGTACGTCGGGGATCACTGCTCCGCCATCTGCCGGGTGCTAAAGCGCGGCCGTCCGGGCGAGGTGTACAACGTTGGAGGCAACAATGAATGCACCAATATCGACATGGTGCGGACCATCATCCGCATCATGGCCGACCGACTGCCGGATGCGGGGATCGATGAGTCGCTGATAAGCTTCGTCGCCGACCGCAAGGGGCACGACCGCCGTTACGCCATAGACGCGTCCAAGATCGCCTCCGACCTCGGCTGGGAGCCGACCACAAGCTTCGAGAGGGGCATGGCCGAGACCGTGGACTGGTCTCTCGAGAACAGGGGATGGATGGACTCCGTGATAAGCAAGGACTATCTGAACTACTACGACCGGAACTACAGCCAGCGATGATCAATCGCTGGCCCTTTTGTTCCGGTACATGGACCAGATGATGTCGCCCCGGGAAACGATACCGACAAGGCGCCCTTTCTCCAGCACGGGTATCCGGTTGACCTGATGCTTGGACATGGCCTCGATCGCCACCATGATATTGGCGTCTGGACCTACGTTCACCACGGCCAGGGTCATGATGTCGCCGACCTTGACATTGGATATCTCCTCATAGGCCTTGAGGAACTCCTTGTCATCGACCAGCTCGTCGAACGGGACGGTCAGGAATGTGATGTAGGGATGCTTGACCTGGATCCGCTCTTGGAAACCCTTCACGTATTCGAGGATGTCGGTCTCGCTGAGGATCCCGACCAAAATTCCGTTCTCATCGACCACCGGCGCTCCGGAGATGCCGTCCAGGGCGAAGGTCACAGCCGCTTCCTTCAAGGTATCGCTCTGCTTCAAGGTCACGACTGACGAGGTCATCACGTCACGGATCCTGAGGTCGTCCATGGGTGTTCACAAGACCCTACTTCGATTTAAGGGATTTGGTCTCCAAGGAGAACATGATTTTATACCCCTATTTTGTTGGGACAAGGGTCCATAACGTTTGGGGATACCATGAGCTTCAAGGCGATGATACGTGACATGGGGTATTACACCCTCGCCAAGGTGGTCATGGTCGTCTGCAGCTTCATAGCTCTGCCCATCATAACCAAGGAGCTAGGAGCCACCGAATACGGGATATGGAGCCAGCTCTTCACAACCATCACCCTGCTGTCCCCCATAGCGGCCATGGGCCTGCCTTCGTCGCTGCTCCGCTTCTTCTCCCATGTGAAGGACAGGTCGGAGCTCTGCCGAGGATTCTCCACCGTATTCGTGACAGTGGCGTTGGGTTGCATCGTCATCGGTTCCATCGTATGGCTGGTGGCCACTCCATTCGCCACGATCGTGCTGGGCAACCCGAATTTTGCAACATATATTCAGTATACGGTCATACTCCTTGTTCCCACAGTCCTGAACGGCATCAACGTTATGCTGTTACGGGCCACCGACCGGATCAAGCAGTATTCATTGCTCGTGATGCTGCAATCCATTCTGGTGCTATTATCGGTCGTGATATTGCTCTATAGAGGTAATGGGCTGTGGGGGGTACTGATCGGCAACATAGTTGGTCAGACCGTTTTCTTCCTGCTTTCCTTCACCGTCATCGTAGGCCATATAAGCTTCTGTAGGCCCGATTTCCACAGGCTGCCCGAGTTCCTCAAGTTCGGTCTGCCCCTGATGCCTGGCTCTGTGGTGGGATGGGTGACGGAGCTGAGTGACAGATATCTGGTGGGGATCCTCTTGGGGATGAGTTGGGCTGGGATATACGCCGCAGCATACTCCACCGCATCCGTGCTGGACAACATGATCTTCATAATTCAGGTGACCTTATTGCCGACCCTGACCCGGATACGGGAGTCTGGGGACATAGGGAAGATCAACCATTACCTCTCGATCACCTATCGCTACTACTTGCTTCTAATAATTCCTGCCGTGATCGGTGTAACGATTCTAGCAGAGCCCTTGCTGTTGATACTGACCACGGAGGAGTTTGCGATAGGTGCTAGCATCGTGGGTGTCATTGCCATTGGCATCATGTTCAACGGGCTTGGGCAGATAACATCGAATGTCGCGTTCATCGAGAGGAAGACACGTGTGATACTCATGGCCCAGGCCGTTGGTGCAATATTCAATCTATCGCTCAACCTCCTCCTTATCCCTATGATTGGTATAATGGGAGCTGCGATATCCACGCTGCTTGCCTACGGCCTGATGCTGATGGTGTACAGTCGCTATGCTAGATCGCTCGTGGATATATCCCCTGATTGGATATTCATGTTCAAGTGCATCCTCTCCGCAGCCATAATGGGGTTGGCAGTTTACTTGTTGAGCCCGTCCGGTCTGCTGCAGGTCGCACTCACCGTGGTGCTGGGTGCCGTATTGTATATGTTGCTCATGCTCGCCAGTGGAGGGATCGAGCGAAATGAGATGAAAAAGGCTCTGATGCTTACCAGACGTTGAAATATTGATTGCGCGGATAAGGTTGCATGGACGATGCCGACCTGACAATCTCCGTGGTGATCCCCACCAAGGATCGAACAGTGGAGCTGATGGAAACGCTGGCATCCCTTATTGCTCAAAAACATCACCCGCTGGAGGTGATCCTGGTCGATGACTCCGTGGCCAATGATGTATGTGCGGTATCCAAGGAGATGGAGCCGTCTTTCAGTGAAGCAGGGATCGAATTCATATTCATCACAGGAGCAGGAAAAAGCTTGACCCAAGCGAGGAATCAGGGATGGGTGGCGGCCCGGGGCGATATCGTGCTGTTCCTCGATGACGACGTGTCATTGGATCAAGGTTATATCGATGCCATACTGGATGCCTTCAGGGACGATGCTGCCGTCCTCGGAGTGCAGGGTTTAATCGTTAATGCACCCTTTTCCAGAAAACAGAATCTCATAAGGAGAATCTTCGCCCAGTCTCATTATCGTACTGGAAGCTGCATCATGCTACCTTCTTTCAAACCTGTATACCCGCTCGACCCTGAAGGGCGCCTTCCTGCTCAGCATCTCTCTGGATGCAACCATGCCTATCGGCGACATGTTATGGACGAGGGAGGTTTCGACCAGAATCTGATAAGGTATGGTATGGGCGAGGACATGGACCTATCTTTCAGGGTATGGAGCCGTCACAAGGGCAGCCTGGTCCTGGAGCCAAAGGCCAGGGTCAGACATATGGTCTCACCATCGGCCAGGCTGCCGGGACCAGCATATGTTCTCATGAGGTCGGCATACCATCGCTATCTTCATGCGAAGAATTTGGGGAACGACGTCCAACATAGGTTGCAGCTTTGGCGATCCCTTTCATTCTATCACCTTGAGGCCCTTGCTCGTCTGTGGTCGCAACGACGCGAACTCGATCCAGCCATCGACGCTCTGAGAACGCTCATGTGGGCCGAGGGTGTTTGCTGGAGATACAGAAGGGAATTGGCATCATGTGATGTCGAGGGCATAAACCGCATCATACTAGATGCCGCCGAGAACGGTATCGGTCGTGTTCAGTGCAGAAGCTCTAAGTAAGCGCGTTCAACGGTGGCCATGTGCGTTTGCCAAGAGAACTCTCTTTCCACAATCTCTCTTGCGTTTATGGCCATGCTCTCTCCTCGCTCTGGATGGTCGATAATGTCGATCACTGCCATCGCTACTGCTTTGGCGTCGACGCTGGGCACTATCAGTGCATCAACGCCGTTGCGGAGTGTGCTCGAGATGCCGCCTACATTTGTGGTCACCACTGGCACCCCTGAAGCCATGGCTTCCATGGTGCCGACCGGCACACCGGCGTCCGAAGTGGAGGTACTGACGTATACGGTCGCATCGGCCAGCAATGCGGGAATGTCTTCGTGGTCTACCCAACCATGGAGTGATATGCTGTTTGCGAGCCCCTCTCCTTCAATGATCGCTCTCGCTCGCTGGAAGCACTCGCCATCCCCGGCCATGATCGCCCTCGTTGAGGGTCTATCCCTCATAATCAGGGCCATAGCGTTGATGAACGTGATGGGGTCGTACACCCGGTCGAAGCCCCTGATATTAATGATGGTATGCATTCTGCCTCCCTGAGATCCGCGATTGTCCCCATGTGGACGGAACTTTTCGGTGTCTACACCGAACACCACTCGTATCACTGGAGCATCAAAGGAAAACATCGATCGCATGGCATCCTCGACGTTGGCCCCCTGGCTGGTGATCAGGTCCGCTCGACGCAGCGCAAATGACAGCATCCTCCTTTTCATCGCATTTCTGGAATCGATCAGCAGGTCAGACCCATACGCGGAAAGCACAAGGGGACGCATGCCGGAGAGTGATGCCAAGAATCCATAATGGGTCACGTAATGCGCATGCACGATGTCTGGTTTCAACCCTCGAAGCGCCGTCCGGACACGTATGGGCGCTAACAGGTCCCGCGGCCCGCCTTTGGGCACTACTACCAATCTGCAGCCACGCTCCTCGAACCAGGATTCGGTCTTATCGTCAGGAACATCTCCCGGGCGGAGCAGAGTTATGAGGCTGATCCTGTGCTCTTTGGAGAAATGGGATATCCAACGGCGCATGTGCACGCTGTCCACGTCGCCCAGGTAGCAGATGTGCATATGAGCAATGAATCCTCCTGGTATCTATTATTGTTTGCCGTCCCTGACGATCGGCTCACCTATTCGCTGGTGGGTCGAACGGTTTGTATATGCGCAGCCACTTGATATTATTGGATGATGATTGGTAGGGGGTCGGGTGTGGAAGATGTCGTCCGGCCGCGGCCGCAATGTATTATCAACGTCATCAATAGTAACCCTGATCAAGTCTGCATCAGGGCTGTTGGCCCTCTGGAGGAGGGGGGGCAGAGAGAAGGGCCAAGAGCCGAATGCACTACTGGTCATGTGCAGGTGGCTAATGGTGAGAATGTCCATGCGGTGATGTGGGTCAGGGACTCCATGACCGATATGGTGATGTCCCCTATGCGCCCATCATGTGCATGCAGGCCCCTGCACGATGATCAAATCAGGGCAGATATCTCCTTGGGGGCTGAGTCGATCCTATGGCTGATGATTTCGGGGTGAGGCGCCGGTCTAGGCATATCCTGATGATGATAGTGCTGTTCATGATGGTCATTATGTTGGTCAACGGGGATATATTCCTTTATCTGCTTATTGTCCTAGCGATCGTTGGGACGATTACTCTGATATACTATATCCATGCCATGCGGACGCCATATGCTCGATTCTTCGGCGTGACTCTGAACGAGGGCGATATAGATGAACTGTTCAAAAGGGATCAAGACTAGCTTTTCAGGTTGTTCAAGGAGATGTGGCGCCCGTTTCCAGACAACATCGTCTCGAGACGAGGTCTTGCTGACCGCGCACCGGCGAGGTGCGTCTCCAGGCGGTCAAAGCGCATGGAGCCGCCTATCCACGGGGCCGGAAAAAACATCGTCTACGTCCATGAGACCGCTACATCGCGTATCGAAGCTCGTGAACTTCGTTACACACTAGCCGACAGGGTCGGAGACTCCATCTCAAGATGAACCATGCGGAAACGATGTTCGGACCACGGTCTGCTTCATAACGTCTGTAGCCCGAGTTTGACACTTAGCGAGAACTGAATACATTTGTTGATGTTTCCTCGCATTCGGCAAGTGTTTGGGAAAGGTAGAAGGGCGGTCTTTCGGTATGTCTTTCGCCAAACAGAAAACAGGTCGAAAGACCGATTCTCTCATTGTCTTGGATGTAGATAAGGGCGTCGTCCTCGGCCTGCTGGTTCGGGCAGGGGACATGGAATGACAAGGATTGGGGATGTAAGGCCGACCCAGACACGTCTGAGGGTCGGCGGGGTCGAGGGGAACGAGAACGTCACGATCCCAGCGTGGACTGGAGGCCGGCCAGATGCACCAACCCGGAAGCGATCAAGGGACGGGTGATGATATCATTCCTTGCGCAGTTGGCCGTCTCGTTCATGCGCTTCCGCTGTCCGGAACTGAGGACGAGAAGCGCGGAATTGATGATATCCGACCTGGGCTCGTTCTCACTTACGGCCATTTGCAGGAACGGTTCGATCGTCAAGCGGATATAC
>JAUVWO010000116.1 GCA_030604065.1 Methanomassiliicoccales archaeon
CTATATTCTAGGCCCGGGGACCACCGTCGCTGCCATCACCGAACACATGAGCATGGACAAGACGCTGCTTGGTGTGGACGTGGTGAAGGATGGAGAATTCTTGGTGAGGGACGCAACCGAGAACGATCTGTTGAAAGTACTGGACAAGGAAGAGAGAGTGGGGGCGATAGTCACCCCCATCGGATCCCAAGGATTCATATTCGGACGTGGCAACCAGCAAATCTCGGCCCGGGTGCTGAAGCGTTTGGATCGAGGCAACCTGCTGATAATCGCCACCCCGACAAAGCTCCGCGAGACCAAGGTCCTTAGGGTGGACACTGGGGACCCGGAGCTGGACTCGACCTTCAAGGGCCATATACGGGTCCTGGTCGGCTATGGTCAGCTTCGAATGGTGCCAGTGGATTGATCGTCCTTGACCGCCCGATAACCCAGGTCAAAGGCTCGGGCGTTCATATCCACGAACTTCTCCGGCACCCTCTCCAGCAGGACCTCTCTCAGGATCTCTTTCTGCAGAGGGATGTTGTCCACCGCTGCAACCGCCCCCACCAATACGGTGTTGGCCACCAGGGCCTTCCCGGCCACCAGGGCCAGCTCAGTGGCGTCGATCGGTATCACCCTCCCACTGCAGGCCTTCATCGCCTCCATCAGTTCGTTGATCGGTGGGTACTGGTCAAGTCCCATGGACACCATGGTCGGTACGATGGGATGCATATTGGTGATTATGCAGGTCTCGCTGTTGGCGTACCCCAAGGCGCGGTAGGTCTCCACCGGCTCAAAGCCCAGGATGACATTCGCTCCGCCTTTGGGAGCCAGAGGGCTGACGACACCTTCACCGAAACGCAATGTGGACATCACACTGCCACCGCGTTGGGCCATGCCATGCACCTCACTCATGGCAACCTCATAGCCCTCGCGCATGGCCGCGTTGCCAAGCACCGTGCTGGCCAGGAGAACCCCCTGACCGCCTACTCCGACCATCTGTATCGAATACCTCACTTGACCACCTCCTTGATCGCGCCCTTGGGACACACCTCGGCACAGCTACCACAGCCGATGCACACGGAGGCATCCACGAACACCTGGTCACCCTCACGGTACATGGCTGGACAGGCGAACCGCTCCACGCAGACGAAACAGTGGGAACACTCGTCCTGGTCGACATGATAGGTCTTGACCGCCAACTTCTTCTGTTTACGAAGAAGCAACGGGCAGGGCGCCTTGGCGATGATGACGCTCACCCCAGGATGCTCCAAGGCTCTTTTGAAAGCAGCCACGGAACTCTTGAGGTCGTATGGGTCTATCTCCTCCACGAACTCCACCCCCGCGCCGCGTACCAGGGGCTCGATGGGTATGGGCTGGGTGAACCGACCCCCATGCTGCCGGCCGGTGCCCGGGTTGGGCTGATGACCGGTCATGGCAGTGGTACGGTTGTCCAGTATCACCGCGGTGTACTTATGGCCATTGAACACGCCATCGAGCAGACCTCCGACGCCGGAATGGAAGAAGGTGGAGTCGCCCAGGAAGGCCATGACGTGTCCATCGGTCACCTCCGAGAAACCGTTGGCCGAGCCCACCGACGAGCCCATGCATACCAGGAAGTCAGCCATCCGCATCGGCGGCTGGATGCCAAGGGTGTAACATCCTATGTCGGTGCAATATATGGCCCCATCCTTGCCCAAGGCCTTCTTTGCCGCATAGTACGTGGATCGATGAGGGCATCCGGCACACAGCATCGGCGGCCGTCCTGGGAGCTTGACCTCTGGCGGCTGCAGGGGCTCGGGCTCATGCATCACGTTCAGCAGCGATGACAGCGACAACGCGGTATCTGGCGAGTACTCATACTCCATGGGCAGATGACCGGAATGCTTGCCGAGGACCTCGACATCCAGGTCGCGCTGGTGGGCGATCCTCATCACCTCGTCCTCAAGGTACGGCTCTAGCTCCTCGAACACCAGGACCTTGTCATGGCCTTCCAGGAACTTGGCGACCATGTCCTCTGGCACCGGGTAGGTGAAGCCCAGCTTGAGGATGTCCGCCTCAGGGAACCACTCCATGGCATAAGTGGCGGCCACGCCGGACGTGATCACACCGATCCTGCCGCCACGATCGATCATCCGATTGAAAGGCGATGTCTCGGCCATCTCCCGGGCACGGTCGCGACGCTCCAGCAGCTTGAGACGGTTGATGCGCGCGTGCGCTGGTATGGTGACGAATCTCTTGGGATCCCGCTCGAACTCACCCTTGACCTGCACCGGTCGCCTGGGTCCGAGTTCGATGACCCCTCGGGAATGGTTCACCCTGGTGGTGGTCCTGATGATGATCGGGGATTCCAGCTCCTCGGAGATGTCGAATGCGGCCACGATCATGTCCTTGGCCTCAGCCGGGGTCGATGGCTCCAGCATGGGCAACAGTGATATCTTGCAGTACAGCCGGTTGTCCTGCTCGTTCTGACTGCTATGACATGAAGGATCATCCGCGGTCAGGATGACCATGCCACCCCTCACCCCGGTATAGGCCAGGGTCATCATGGCATCAGCGGCGACATTGAGGCCTACATGCTTCATGAACGCGAAGGAACGCACATTGGATGCTGCAGCGGCCGCCGCTGCCTCCATCGCCACCTTCTCATTTGGACAGTACTCGAAGTACATCCCAGCCTTGTCACCGATGCGTTCCAGGGTGCCTCCGATCTCGGAGGAGGGGGTCCCAGGATAGGTGGACGCGAAGCGTACTCCGGCCTCAATGGCCCCCCGGGCGATTGCCTCGTTGCCCAGGAGCAATATCTTTCCAGAATCGTCGAGTATCGTGGTCAGGGTCAACCCCTCAGGATCTGATTCCATTTTTCGTCGTATCGTTAGCGCTATTCATAGCCGATGGTCACAAACAAATGACAATTCGAAGCTCTCTCTCGAATCCGACCAGGATTGTACGCCTGTCATGGTTTTTATCATTTTCTAGCTCCCCATCTAGTGTACCAGCATTGGATAGGCAGCGATAAGGCCTGCTTGGATGTCCGGTGAATCCGGGCCCCGCAACTTGAGGGTCCTTCCGGCGGTGTTGATGGTCGCCTCGGATCTGGGTGTTGTAGGTTAACAGAATGGGGCAACTTGTCAAAGATACATGGATCGTCATCGGCCCTGACACTGGGAACGATCGGCCCCATGACCAAAAAGGGAAATACACACCATCGTACTGACCCTCATGTGAGTACTCAACCATTCAACCGGTTATTGATGCGATGTTTCTGCTATGCCACCGAGGACGAGGCCAAGGTCAAGGAAGGACTGGTCAACGTCTCCGGGATCGATGAGCCCCGAGTGATCCGCTCCACGGGCCACCATGGCAACTTACTGTTGATCATGGAGGCAGAGGTCGTTCGTAACCGTGATATAATTGCGTTCTTCTCCAGGCTTTCCGCAGAGGATCTGGCATCCCTTTACAGCATGATGGAGAAAAGATTGGACGACCAGAACGGCTTCCATCTCAGGATCGACAAACAAAAGGCATATCAGGGAGAGGTCATCCTGACCACCGGCAAGGATGTCATCAATGTCAGTGGAAAGGTGGCATCATATCCAAAGAGCCGCGAGGGGGCGTTGGAAGCGCTTTCCGCTTTCCTCGATGGGGTCCGAGAAACATCCAACGTCTAGCAAGTTGACGTCCGTTCGCCTTGACCGCGGTGAAAACATTAATACATCCGATGCCATCGAGCCCCCGGCGCGGGGGTAGCCAAGCCTGGCCAACGGCGC
>JAUVWO010000044.1 GCA_030604065.1 Methanomassiliicoccales archaeon
CGATGACACCAGGATGGTGATCAAGCATGTGCGATGGACGTCCATGATGCCTCCAGCCCTCCTAGCGGCGGTGTGGGCCGCGAAGACGATCATGACCAGCAGAACGATCGCTACCAGGTACAGGTCCTCAAAAGAGAACACGGTCAGCAGCAGCAGGGCCAGCAACGAGAGTTGTATCAGGGATCGAATCGTGGCCCAGGCCAGTTCAGAGCCCAGGCCCAGTCCCCGCCAACGGCTGAGCGCCATCACCAGCAACACCAATACCAGTGCCCCCACCAGACACAGCAGGTCCTCCAGGGCATAGGACAGGCTCAGGTCCATGACAGCCCCTTGACAGCCTCTTCTGCCGACCCCTGTCGAGTTACTAGTCCACATTCCATCACTACACAGTGGGTCGCTACTTCCTCGGCCTGCTTCAGATCGTGGGAGACCAGTATCACAGTGACCCTTTTACCTATCTTTTTGATCATTTGCTCCACCCGTCGAGTCGAACCTGGATCGAGGGCAGAGGTCGGCTCATCCATAAGCAGCACCTCAGGGGAGTTCGCCAGCGCCCTAGCAATAGCTACTCGCTGTTGCTCACCAACTGAGAGCTTGGACGCATCCCGGCCAAGATGGTCTTCAGGCAACGATACCAATCGCAGGATTCCCTCGGGATCGTCAACATTGACGCCAGCGAGCCTGGGGCCATAGGATATGTTGTCAAGGACCGTTCCCTCGAACATGATCGGCACTTGGAAAACCATGCCCACCCTCCTACGGAGATCTCGGGGATCCATCTGACTCAGATCCTCATCACGGTAGAACACTCTCCCCTTTTCGGGAACGATCAATCGATTCAGGAGACGCAACATAGTGGACTTGCCCGCACCCGAAGGACCGATTATCGCCACCACACCTTCGGGCAATGTCAAAGAGTCAACGTCCAGGATGGCCCTCCCCTCACGCTCCACCCTGACCCCCTCAACCCTGAACGGAGAGGCCATGGACGCATCATCTGCGTATGTCGATATAACCGTTGACCTGCCGGCTTGGTTCTCTAATGGTGGGAATAAGGAGGCAACGGTTAAGTCCTAGATACGAGGATTCCACCGAGATGAGATGGTTCCTCACCTCGGCGAGACTGCTTGTACTAGCGGTCTACCTGGTCATAACATTCCTCATACTCATGGTATTCATACCCCCAGCTATGCTGGTGATGGATGGAGCCCCTCCGGATGATCTCATATCAGTGGGAGAGCCGGAGTCCGAGATGATCGGTGATATCGTCCATATGAGTGTGCCGCTCACCATTACCAACCCCACTTACTATGACATAGAGGACCTGACCTTGTCATTCGAGATCAGAGATGGGTCCGGGGAGTACATCACTGGATCTTCCACCGAGCCGGTCAATGTGATCGCCGGGGAGGAGAATGAACTGGACATAGAGATGTCTCTGGACCTGAGCGACATCGACATCACCGAGCTGGACGAGATCGTCTTCGAAGGTACTATCCTGGAGATAACAGTGGGGCTCCATGCCGGATATATGCTGGGCCTGGTATGGCTCGACGTCACGGTGCCGTTCGAACAGGAGATGGATCCGTTGGTCAACGACTACGGCGCAGATGCAGAGGGTGCCACATTGGACCAGGAGAATCGTACCTTTGACATTCCATACTACATCGATACCAACGACATGCTTGACGGTCACGATGCCCTGGTCGGCATGCGACTGTCCAACAGCACTGGCATCATGGGTTCTGGGGATGCATCGATGGAACTAGGCGGATATCATGAGGGCGAATGCGCCCTGATGCTGTCCAATGAGTCGATCGAATCGCTCATGACCACCGAGCAGGACCTGACACTGGAGATGGATGTCAGTATAGAGGGAGCTTCGGTCACCCTCATCCAGCATTATCATTGGGCCCCACCATCTGATGGGGAGGGGGTGCCATGACCGAGTTCGCCTTCAGTCACGGCCGAATGTCGAAGGGTATCTGGTCAGCACTCTGGGCCTCCCTGAAGTTCGTGATAATTCCTCTGGCCCTCATAATGATGCTGGACTTCGCCTTGATGGAAGTGGCATCGGGGCTTGGTGACGTGGATCCAGGACTAGAAGCAATATCTAAAGATCTTGACACCATCATGGTACGGGCGATTATCCTGGGCATACCTCTAGTCGCCCTTGCCTACTTCAAGGGATTCTATCCTCGTGGAAGCACCTCTAGGTTGACCTTCGGACTTGCCCTGGTGGCGGGCACCATGCTGTGGCTGTGGTGGATCACCTTCGGAGGACGCCTTGACGTGGTGCTGGCCGACGTAGGCATTTCGCTAGACACCAGCGCACTGTTAGGCCTATTCCTCCTAGCCATTGGGCTCGGGGCACTCATATTCCTGGCCGAATGGAAAGACTATCGACAGGACTTCCTGCATCCACCTGAAGAAGGGGACATGATCGACGTCGTCCCGGCAACGGAGACCGAGGTGCCTCCGACCACCGCCACTGAAGAGTTGGTAGCAGATGATGAGGATGCCAACAACGACAGTGAGCCGGGGGCAACCGATATATAGCCGAGCCGGGTAGGCTTCGTCGAGGTCGTTCAGAATGGGAGTTAGCATGGCCGTTATGGAGCATGATACTGAGGCATCCCTCTGCTATGAGGCGAAGGGAGCTGTTCTCAAGGTGCTGATGAAGAGCATTGATGGGTTGAGAGATCATGCGGATTATGATATGGTAGTAGACCCGCAGATCTTGGAAGAGGTCTTTGACGACGTCGCGGCCTTCATGAAACGCAATCGGATCGACCCTGAATCGGATCCGATATATATGGAAAAGGTGAAGAAGGATTCCGATGTCAAGGCCCTTGAACCACATCAGCGTCGTGAATTCACCGGCTGGGTGACCATGGACGGCATGCCCACCGATCTGGCAGCCAGAGTACTGAAGGAGGCGAACGGGGATGATGTTGTCACCGGGTGGGACATGTACTCATTCGATGAGATGAACGACACCTGCGCCAAGTGCCCATTGTCATGGGACAAGGGACGTGGCTGCATCGGCACCTTCGGGCCGGAGAACAGCAAGCTTCCCGAGATCGCCGCTAAGGCCGGCTGCCCCATCGTGACCTCAGCGGTCGAGGCCTCGCTCGACCAGAGACGGTTCTCGGCTGCGGATGCGACCGCCCTGATCGAAGAGGTCGCCATCCTCAAGGAGAAGCTCCCTGAGGAGGGAAAGATGATGGTCCGCCGTTACTCCGGTGTGCTGGACCGCCTTGAGGCAATGGCGTCGGTCTGTGTGGAGCACGGCATAGGCTTCTACTTCCTGTGATCACTCCTCAGACCTAATCGCCCCCTATGAGAGTGTTCATGGTCTTGGACATCCGGAAGTTCTGGACCATCACATCCACCGATCGGTACTTCAGATAGAATGGACCAAGGATACCGACCGCCAGTCCACCGATCAGATCGAATGTCAGGTCTTCCACGGTGTCGCGGGCGACCACACCGACCACACCATCCAGGTACGAGTACTGCATATTAGTGCCAAGCAGGACATCGCAGGAGAACTCCACGATCTCCCAGAACACACCGATGGACATTGCGAACACCAATATGAAGAACCACAGCCACTTCCGCGGCAAGTAGATCTCATCCATGTAATAGTCCACCACGATGACCAACATCAGACCAAGGGTGGCCACCAAGGTTGTGGACATGAAATGCATCATCGGCGACCACCAACTGATATCATCGTAATAGAGGAAGGCGATGCCCAGATTGTGCAGGGTCAGGTCGATGAATATGATAATGACCAGTTCAAAGGGTAGCACTATCACATCATACGCTTCCAGCAGCAACGGCAACGCGATAAGGATGCAAGCGAAGAGTGCATTGGCAGCGATATAGGACTGGCCATTGACGATGGAGAGATATGTTATCATGACCATGAGCATCTCGAAAGCGAGGGTTATCACCAGTTTGTATCGGGACACGATACCAAGACGTTGTACGATGCCCATCAGCACCCCCCCTCAGGCGTATCGCCCAGCTGGCAGATGCCGTATGCCCTCAGACGCTCTGGGGACATGCGCTTCAGATATGTGTCCAGCAGGACTCCCATCACAATACCTCCTATGAACGCGTAAATGAGGTTCATCATCAGGAAGGTCAGGGGCTTGAACTCCGGCAGCACATCAACGCCGCCCAGCACCGCCGCCACATAGTTGGCGATGGCAAAGAAGCTAGCGACAGAGACCGTCAGCATGACCGTCAGAACGATGGCAAAGAAACGATTCATCCTCATCTCAGTGTGAATGGCCAGGTCCATGACGGTGAGGAATCCTATAAACACAGTGGCCACAACCTCTGGGATACGTATGTCGATCACGTACCATTCAGTGGAGCCGTAACCCAACATGATCACCCACAGCATCACGAACGGAATGCAGGCCAGCACTATCAACTCCAAGGGCAGCGTCCGCCTTGGATCCCTACTCACCAGTGCGGGGAGTATCATGACCAACAGCGCCCAAATACCCATGATCACCCAAAAGACGTATTGGTTGTAAAAGGCCAATAGGACGCTGACCAGCACGAAAGCCACCCCGACCCACTGCAATCTCCAGTCACGACCGAGCCATTGCATAATAAAAATACGCATTTGACATTATTAAAAATTAACCAGATTCAAGGGATTATGACCTTTGTTGGAGCCACAGCATTGGCAAGGTCAGAGGATGAGATCGACCCTGAGGACACGTCAACTATGATGGCCACGGCATCGAACTCCCTGCAGACCAATGCCGCCTGGAACAGCAATGAGCCACAGTGCATATGCGGGACGGCCCCAATGACCTCTGCCACTTCGGACAAGATGGTCCAGTATCGTTCCATCCCCTCATCGTCATCAACAGGGCACAGGAGGGGGGACACTATCGTCAGAAGAAAACTATCACCTGGAAATCCCTCTAGGGCCTCCATCGCCTCCCCGGTCGGTCTGACTCCTGGAAGTACCAGTACGATCACTGTCCCCTTACCGTCAGCATCAGATGCGCCCTTCACGCAATGGGCAATGATTTTCCAATGTTTAGAGATAGTGCCCCCTCGATAGATACGAAACGATGACCATCGGGTACAACCTCATCATTACCTAAAGGAGAAACTCGATTTCGAGGTCGATGCGATGCTTGACAAACGGGGCATGATACGGTCATCATAGGGAAGACGGACTCACCCAACCGCCTTCTGGTTAGGGGGCCAGGAAACCCTATGGATGCGGTGGTGAATGCAATGAACGTGGTACGGGGCGAGAGCAACAAGTTTCTTGAGAGATGTCATCTTACACCAATTTTACACGATCTCAGGTTTTTCAGATTCGTTTATGTGCAGCCCCGAACCCATATACTATTTCTACTGATTACGGGAATGTCCCACCATAATTAGGGAGATGCTACTAATGGGATTGCTAGATGAGTTGAAATCGTTGCTAGAGGCCGCAGTTCCGTTGGCAAACTTCACCTATTTCCAGTTGTTGATTGGTATCATTGTCCTGGTCATCGGGATCATGGTGGCCAGGTTGTCGGCCAAGATAGTGAATGGTGTGATGATACGTAACAATCTGCCCGACCTGTTGGCCATGAAGATGGCGAATATGTTCAAGTATCTGCTGTATGTGATAGTGGTGTTCGTATTCGTAGGCATTCTTGGGTACGATACCGGTTTCATTATGCTATCACTTTCGGCCATCATCGGTCTGATCCTGGGATTTGGCCTGAAGGACACTATAAACAACGTGTTTGCCGGGATATGGATCGCAATGCTGCGACCATTCGATAAGGATGATTACGTGGAGTTGACTGGTTTAAGCGGCTCCGTGGACGCGGTGAGCACCCTGGCAACCCAGATGCACACCCCCGACAATGTATATGTGACCATACCGAACGGTACCGTTTGGGGTGCCGCAATAAAGAACTCTACACGTATGCCGACCCGCAGGGTGGATGTCCCTGTGGGTGTGACATACGAGGGGGGCCTCTCTCGCGCAGTGTCCCTAGCCATAGGCCTGATGACCGACCATCCGCTGGTGCACCAGGACCCGAAACCAGTGGTCTTGGTAAGCGATCTGGGCGATTCCTCGGTCAACCTCTCCCTGAGGAGCTGGTGCAGTAATGGGGACTACTGGACGGTGAAGGGGGATCTCACACGGGGCGTGTATGAGCTCTACAAGAGGGAGGGGGTTGAGATACCATATCCACAATTAGATGTCCACTTGGATGGTTGATCCTTTTATGGAGGCCCCCCTCCAAAACATTTCTTTTCAGGTTACGAAATCAGCAAAATGAAGTTCATTTATCACAAAGAATAATTATCTGGATATGCCGATCTTCATATTATCATATTTGATACCATTATGCTCTAACTATATATATGAGGGGTCCAGATTCTTATCTGGAGGTAAAAATGCACGCTCTTGAGACATCCCGATTACTTACAGACGAATACTCTGTAAGATAATCCTGTCAACGATGAGCAGGCCTAAGAGTGCCTTCGATCTTTCCGAATCGCTCGGTATCCCCATAGCCGCCTGCTATAGAAAGATACGCCTGCTGGAGAAATCGGGCCTGATTTTCTGTGCCGAGAGGCGTCTCACCCAAGCAGGAAAGCGTATCAGCATGTTCCAGTCGAAGGTGAGGAACGCTCATATCGTATTTGAAAGGGGCAAGATCAAGGCCAAACTGGAGATGATCGACGGCACGACCGAGGATTATCTCTACAGCGTAGAAATGGCCACCACCATAGGCGGCCTCGATCTATAGAGCCGCTTTAAAATCCTTTCCGCAATCATATTGTTCGTCATCGTATTTTCCTATCAGTTTCAACAGTTTTTACTTAAATCTCATATATGTCATAGAATTACCTCAAATTTCCTTCGATATTCTCCGAATTGTACTATAAAGGCAACGAATAATAACCTAAACTTTGGTAGTTATCGCTATAATTATATAATCTGATGTCATTTTCATTCTCAGACCGAGAACGGGTTGATTTCTGGTTTCATTTTGAACGAGGATGGTTACAAACAATGTCGGATGACAAGATTGAATCAATATTGGAGGAGACCCGACGATTCCCGCCTAATGCTGATTATGCCAAGGGATCGTATGTGAAGAGCATTGATGAATACAAGGCCATCTACGAGGAATCCATTGCGGACCCTCCGGCTTTCTGGGCCAATCTCGCAACGAATCTCGAGTGGTTCTCCCCATGGGATACAGTGTTCGAGTGGGATAGGGACGAAGCCCGGTTCTCTTGGTTCAAGGGAGGCAAGCTCAACGCCTGCTATAATTGCCTGGATCGTCATGTCAACTCGCCACGCAGGAACAAAGCGGCAATCATATGGCAGGGTGAACGCGAGGATGCGATGAAGGTGTACACCTATCAGCAGCTTCTGAGCGAGGTTGAACGGTTCGCCAATGTGCTCAAATCCAAGGGCGTGGGAAAGGGGGACAGGGTTTCCATCTACCTCCCCATGATACCGGAGCTGGCCATCAGCCTGCTCGCCTGTGCCAGGATCGGAGCGATACATAGCGTTGTGTTCGCAGGATTCAGCTCCGAGGCACTATACAATCGGATAGAGGACTGTGACTCCAAGATCCTCATCACATCCGATGGAACCTACCGAGCTGGCAAGACCATAGATCTCAAGGGCAAGGCCGATGAGGCCTTGGAAAAGAGCAAGAGCGTAACAAGTGTCATCATGGTCAACAACACCGGTTCTGAAGTTTCCATGACCGCTGGCCGTGACTTCTGGTGGCATGAGGAGGTCGAGAATGCAGACCTCACCTGCCCCTGCGAGGAGATGGACGCCGAGGATACCTTGTTCATCCTATACACCAGCGGCTCTACCGGCAAGCCCAAGGGTGTTGTCCACACCACCGGAGGGTACCTGCTCTTCACCATGGAGACATTCAAGAACGTCTTCGACTACAAGGAGGAGGACGTCTTCTGGTGCACAGCCGACCTCGGATGGATCACTGGTCACTCCTACATCCTCTATGGACCGCTGGCCGCGGGAGCGACCTCGGTCATGTTCGAGGGAGTCCCTACCTATCCCAAACCGGACAGGTACTGGCATATAGTGGAGAAGTTCCGGGTCAACACATTCTATACCGCCCCCACCGCGATACGATCGATGATGCGGCTGGGGGATGAATGGCCAAACGGCAGAGACCTCAGCAGTCTGAAGGTGCTCGGTTCGGTGGGAGAACCCATCAACCCCGAGGCCTGGATGTGGTATTATAATGTGATCGGTCATGGCAACTGCGCCATTTTGGACACTTGGTGGCAGACCGAGACCGGTGGCCACATGATCACGCCGCTACCAGGAGCTACCACGCTCAAGCCAGGTTCGGCCACATTCCCGTACTTCGGCATCGAACCCAAGATCATTAAGAACGAAAATGAGGAATGCGCCGCCAACGAGGGCGGTTTCCTGTGCATAGACAAGCCCTGGCCCGGTCTTGGTCGAACCCTTTGGGGCGATCATGAGCGTTATAAGACCACCTACTGGAACAATATCAAGGGCAAATATTTCTCCGGTGACGGCGCCCGCCGCGACGAGGAGGGTTACATCTGGCTCCTTGGCCGTGTTGACGACGTCATCAGCGTTGCAGGTCACCGTATAGGTGCTGCAGAAGTGGAATCGGCCCTGGTCAGTCATACAGACGTTACCGAGGCAGCAGTGGTACCGGTACCTCACGATATCAAGGGCGAAGCCATATATGCCTTTGTAACTCTGCGCGAAGGGCTCGAAGGCGATGACGATCTGAGGAAGGCACTGGTGAAGCACGTTAGGCACGAAGTGGGACCCATCGCCACTCCCGGGGCCATTCAGTTCACCGATATGATGCCCAAGACCCGCTCTGGGAAGATCATGAGGCGCATCCTAAGAAAGATCGCATCTGGCGACACGCCTGAATCCCTTGGAGACACGTCCACCCTGGCTGATCCTGAGGTGATAGACTTGCTTATCGCCAACCGGGTCAAACAATAGGATCAGAGCCTGAAATCCTTGGGCCCATCGCCCTTGGACCCTTTCTCACCACCGTCAAGGAGAGACTCAAGCGAAACCTCCTTGGCTCTGGTGTCATCAACCCTTTCCTCCTGCTTTTCCCTCTTACGCCGTCTGGTACCCTCGATGTGGCTACGTACGGTGGCCTTGTCGATACCTAGCAGGACCATGTCACCCACCGTACGGATATCTCCGGTCTCCATGCTGACGACACGGGAGTAGCGGAACCCTTTCTTCAACCCCATGTCCTTGATCGCTTGCTTGGTGAGACGAACCTCCATGAGCGGCACTTCCCAGTCATCGTTGTCAATAAGGAACGACTCCAGGATGCCTAGATCGATCCCGCCTTTGGCCACTACCTTGCGGTTGATGAACTCACCAGCAGTATCAATGTCATCATCGGTTATTGTCAGCAACTCTTCCTTGACACCATCCAGCTTGACCTTGAGGGTGACCATGTCGGACACGGACTCAATGCATCCGGTCTTCAGATACACCTTGGCGGAGGCGAACATAGGCTTCTTGACACCCAGCTGGGCCTCCATGCCCTTCTTTACGGTTATCTTGAAAGCTGGCGACTGCCACTCTGATATATCAAGGCCTACACTTTCTATCGTACCCAGTATCCTAGCGTCCTCGGTGATGACATCCTTACCGATAATATCCTCCAACCTGATCATCCTGCCACCTACCCATCAGAATCCACCTACGCATATAAATGGCTTCCAATGAGCCGATGAAGGTGCCCGGATCGCTCTTCCAGTTCCGCTCCTACTAATTGATCCTTAACTGCAGAGGCGTCGATGGACGGAAACACCATATCATCCATCATTTCCACACCATCGATGAACGACGATCCGATGACATGCTGATCCTAAGAACCATGTCACCTATGGCCTGTTTGGTGAGCCTGACCTCAATGTGAGTGACGTTCCGATCGCTCTCATTGATTATCGATGAGCTTAACACCCCCCGTCTTCGACACTGGTACCAGCCGGTCACTCATATAGAGAGCGTACCTTCAAGCATACCCAGATGCATGGCGACCTCGGCGATTGCCTTCTTGCCAAATTACATATATGCTTCATCATAGATCTCAAGCACCGATCGTTGTGTCAATTTTCTTATTCAAGGTTAGTTCTAGCTCCTTTTTCAGGGGAGGCTTTTTATCATGTCTACCTGTTCCCGTAGCGTGAAACCCGATGCCCGCAAGCACTGGGACCTGCTGTCGATCATAGTCACATCCCTGCTGCTGATCGCGGTCATATACCTGCTACCGGACAGCTTCCTGCGGGTCGCGCTCGGCCTGCCGTTCCTGCTGTTCTTCCCAGGGTATGCATTGATCACAGTACTCTTTCCCAACCAGGATGATCTCGAGACCATTGAACGGGTGGCACTGTCGTTCGGGCTAAGCATAGCCATCACCCCATTGATCGGGTTCGGTCTCAACTACACCCCATTCGGCATCAGACTGGCCCCCATACTATTGAGCATTTCAGCCCTCAACATCGCCCTCAGTGCCGCCGGGTTGTGGAGACGAGAAAAAGTGGAGGAACCCTACCTTCCTTTCGACCCTCGATCCATCTACCAAGGAGCTTTGAAGGAGTTCCACAAAGAGGGTCCGATCGATAAGGTACTCTCCATCATACTGGTCATATCCATAGTGGCCTCGGTCATCGCATTGGCTTATGTGGTGGTAGTACCGAAGCAAGGTGAGAGCTTCACCGAGTTCTACATACTTGGTCCTGGGGGGAAAGCGGAGGACTACCCTCACAACCTGACCGTGGATGAGGATGCTTTGATCATCATTGGTATAGCCAATCACGAGCACCGCACCGTCAACTACACCATAGAGGTTTGGCTGGTCAACATGACCTTTGAGGACAATCAGACGCATATCAACGAACTGCTGTACTTCAGTTGTATGAACGTGACCTTGGATCATGTCGATGTGGACATCGAGGGGAACTGGACCGCCCAATGGGAGAGTCATTTCGAATTCTCAATTCCCTTGATGGGGGAATACAAACTATGGTTCAACCTGTACAAGGATGAGGTGCCATCATTACCGTCACCCCCAGAGCACATGAGGGACTATACCGGCACTACGGCCGAACAGCGCATAGTGGAAGCAGTGGAGAACCGCTATCAGAGCCTGAACCTCAATCTTATCATCATCTAGAGCCATTATCATTCAGAGACGTGTCTTCAGTGTAAACGCTCTTGGCCTTCACCGGCAGGCCAGTGCGATAGGGGATGTTCAGCATCCGGGCGTTATCAGCGAGGACCCTATCGGTAAAATGCTCGATCGCATAGGAAACGTCGACTCTGATAAGGATATTGAACAGATAAGAACCGAGGCCACGATTCTGATAAGCATCCTGACCATGAAAGCCACCTCCGCATTCTTGGTATCAACGTGTGTTTGGAAGCGGGTCATGGTGATGTTGATTCGCAAGCGTTTTTCTACAATAGGACTATGTCCGTCATATGATCGGATGGTTAGGCCTACTCGCGGTGATGCTCATCGCGCTGCTGGTCCTGTGGATCATGAAGAAGCTGTTACTGCTGATCCCAGCAACATTGGTGGCACTAGTGGTACTAGGTGCCAGTGGCAGCGCCGGGCTGGCCATCATCGCCTTCATAGGGGTGCTACTGCTGATCAAGATCGTTGTTTGATCCCGGAGCATGCGGGGCAGTCACCCATCCGACTCACTGGTATCGTATGCCAATGAGACCTAGCCAGGTCGCC
>JAUVWO010000050.1 GCA_030604065.1 Methanomassiliicoccales archaeon
GTGGGAGACCACGAAGGCTATGATCAGCATCACGGCGCTGCGGAGACACGCATTGGCGACTTCAGCAGCAGATCCCGACATCGCTACAACAAGCAACAAGTAGATGGCCACCAGCGGCAGGGCCAACATCCACCATCTGCGAGGGAACCAGTAGCTAACTAAGATCAGTGGTAGGTAGTACAGGTGGGGGAATACGACCGTCACTCCAATCGATAGTGAGACGAAGGTCAGTGATAACGCAACGATCGCGGAAGTGACAATGAGGATATGCTTATAAGGTCTATCTTTCCAGCTCATGAGCGCACAGTCCTCTAAACCTTAAGGAAAGGAGTCACTATAAAATCTCATTGTTTGAATATCATTGAAGATAACATGGCTCACGAAGACAAAGCGCTGCTCTGGCACAAGTCTCAGAACCTGATCGTACAACACGATAGATGGTAATTGGGTGACATGCGAATCGACATTGAGTTGCATCCACGTTAAAGATCAGGGCCGGGTGGGAATCTTTGTCAGTGAATACATTCCTATAATGCGGCGGATAAGAACATTCCCTGAGTCGTATATGACACGCCCCCTAAAGGAACGAACAACGGTTGGATGGGTGGTGCCAGACTGACGAAGGAGCTATAGGACATGCTGCTCGCCTCAGGCACCTGAAAAACCATAAGGTGCGTTTGTCTCCATATTGGCCCCTTCGGGGTTCTCGGACTATATGTATGGAATGACCCATCTCCATGTTCAAGTGAGCAGGGATCATGTTGATATCGGCCTGGTAGGCAATCCTCATAGACGGGGGCGCGTCGTGCACGATCCCGTATCGATCGGTCGCCCTACCGGGCACCGACATCTTCTTGCATGAGTCCGAAGTGGTTGTCTTCAGTATCCCGTATCATAGCATACCATCCGACGCCGGGTATGGCCATCTTCGATATAGTGATCATACCACCAGCGTTGGCCACCATCTATAGGCAACGATCGAGATCATCAATGGTGATTGTACATACACCTGAGGCATGCGCTCAGCCCTAGGGGCCATGCCTCTATCGATCCCCTCACCATGACCGCTATCTATCATCCAGTAATCCACGGGACCATTTCATTTGGAGAACTTCCAACCGAAAACCTTCTCGTAGAACCTGATGGCTCGGTCAGGATCATCAGAGGTCATATCGAAATGCGTTACCCGTGCCATATATTCGTTGATTCACGATCGCCCAACCAATAAAAAGCTGTCGTAGAATATCCCGAACGATATTGCCGATTACTAATCCAATATAACGATATTCGCCATATTATAACAATATTAATACGAAATCCATAGGAATCATTAATAAATCATGAGAGATACTATGTTGGAATCTGCAGCACGTATGTGAACGATGCATAATGGTGACATTCATGAACACTAAAGATCTGATGAATATCTTAGACTCCCTGGGCGATAGAATAGAGGTCAACCATCCAAGCATAGGGGATCTTGAGGAAAGGTGTCGCGACTCAGGTAGGATCACCGAGTACGACAACCTGTCCTTCATCTCATCGGTGAGGAATCGGAGTGCCCCGTTGACCGTATATGTCGGCGTGGATGGGATGGCACAAGGGCCAGGCCCTGCTCAGCAGAGGATACTCGATGGTCTCGACTCGACCATCGAACAGGTGAAGGAATACCTCACCACCGTTCCATTGGATGTGCTGGAATTCACCATGGGTGCGAATCAGGAGTATGCCCCCCGTTGTCACATGTATCTTTCCGCCGCCAAGCAGGACTATGCTCGCTTGGGGTTGATGGCGATGCGATCGTACGAACCTTGCGGGAAACATACTGAACATCACATGCACCTCATCAACCTGCCCGAATGGCATGAGACCCGCAGGCAGATGCTGATGTTTCCCGATGACGGCCTCACCTTGGTCCTGGGGTCGGATTACTATGGCGAGGTGAAGAAAGGGTTCCTGCGGATGGCGATGTATCAGGCCAAGCAGGCCGGTATGCTAGGGCTCCACGCCGGGGCCAAGCAGGTGACCGCCCTTACCGATCACGGTCTCAGGACCAAGGGCATGCTTCTGTTTGGTCTCACTGCCACTGGTAAGACCACCCACACATGCCATGACCACGGACTGAATGAGGGGGGGGAAGGCATCGTCATAGTGCAGGACGATGTGGTCTTCCTGAATAAGGATGGCGGGGCCCTAGGCACTGAGTGCGGGTTCTATATCAAGACCGATGGCCTTGGGGGGGACGATCAGCCCTTGCTGACCCGTGCCGTCATGCATCCCGACTCCATATTGGACAACGTGATGGTGGCCGCTGAGAGGAGAGTGCGGTTCGACGATCATACGCTGACTGGCAATGGTAGGGCGGTGGTGCCCGCCGAGCAGATCCTGGGCCGGGACAGATGGGTCATGAACCTACCGTCTCTCGATCAGAGCGACGGTCTCATAATCATGTTCATCACCCGCCGGAACACGGTGCTCCCTATGATATCACGACTGGATGAACGACAGGCCGCCGCGGCGTTCATGCTGGGCGAGTCCGTGGAATCATCTGGGGGTGACCCCACCCGGGCCGGTGAATCGGTGCGGGTGGTCGGCACTAATCCGTTCCTCGTCGGTCCCGAGGCCGAGGAGGGCAACTGGTTCCATGACTTCCTGGTCAGGAACCGTGGCAAGGTGGAGTGCTACCTGCTCAACACCGGCGGGGTGGGGGAGGTCATGAGCCGTGGAAAAGATGGAAGGCGCCATGTGGTAAGGCCCGTTGACAGGGTAGCCATAGCCGAGGTGGCCTCCTTTATCCGGGGAGTTTGCCGCGAAGACATCGAATGGATAAGGGAACCTCTCTTTGACACCATGGTGCCCGTGGACGTGCCTGGGGTGGACATGTCCCGGTTCGATCCCCAACGCTTCTACAGTGAGGCGGAGGTGGAATCCATGGCCGCCGTCCTGCAGAAGGAGAGGGACGCCTTCCTTCGAGGCTTCCCCGATCTGCATCCTGATGTCATGGATGTCTATCGCGGGAAGTAATTCGCATAGGCCCGGGGCCGCTATTCCCTTAGGCAGGAGCGCACCCGGGGCAGGGCCCACTCCGCTCCTTTGACCACGTACTCGCTGTGGTCGTCTAGCAGGGCCTCTATCGCCTCCAGTACCTGTGGCTGGCACAGCCCGGCCCTCTCGGCCATTCTTCCCAGTGCCCAGGCGGCCATCCCCCTAGTGTGCGCCTCTGGGGATGATAGCAATGTTTCCAGAGCTTCCAGGGCGTCGATGGAACCCAACCCACCCCCGGCAAGCTCCCCTAATGCCCATGCGGAGTTCTCCGCCACCTCCTCATCACTATCACCAAGGGCGTTGACCAGCGGGTCCACCATGCGCGCCTCCCGGTGCTTGACCTGGGCCAACTTCCCCAACCCCCAACTTGCTTGTCTGCGGACCACCACGCTCTCATCGGCAAGGGCGGTCAGCAAAGGTCTTTCGGCATTGGCATGATCACCATCGATCAGGAGCGATTCGCATATATCGAGTACCGATACGAGCCTCATGCCCTCATCATCATTTTCAGTCGTGACGTCACCCCGAGTCAGCATTTTCGTTCTATGACCGGTTTCTTCTTGAAGAATTCGCAGGAGGGATAGTCCCTATCAGGGGTGCAATAGTTGTAATCTTCCCTCATTCCCAGAGCGTCCAGTCGGTAGCGTCTCGCCTTGCAACTGGCACAACGTCCGTCTTTAGCATGCCATAGGCAGTGCACGTCGCCCTCGTCACACATATGGCTCAAATCCCATCGTGTCTTTAATAAAGGTTTCCTATGGAATGAAATGAAACGACTAATGAACGGTGTGTACACTTATCAACGAATATGAAAAATGTAAGGAATTTGAAATGTGGTCTTAAACACTTAAGTGTTCAGTACCTTTCCCTACGTGGGGGCGCATGGTTCTTGTAGCACTCGCGGCAATAAACCGGCCTACCCTCTGTGGGCTTGAAGGGCACTTCGCACTCCTGTCCACAGTCAGAGCAGATCGCCTTATGATATTCTCGCGGGGGCCTCTCCCTGTCATACATCCTTTCTCACCTCCGTTCAATTCCTAATCGATATCGACGATTCCCTTATTTCCGGAGGTGTTCCGGGTCCTAGAAAACGCCCAATCAATCTAACTGCGTCATCTGTTTCTTATATTTAATAAATTGTGCTATCCATGAGCAAACATACCTAAGGATCCGTCATTAAGCGATCTATCAGGGGCAAGTCACTCCGTTCTATCGATCGCAACATTGGACGCGAGATCGGGCAGATCATGTACTAATGAGGATGTGACACAAGATGATATGAAAAATGTAAGGGGTTTGAAATGTGGTCTTAAACACTTAAGTGTTCAGTACCTGTCCCTTCGGGGGGGCGCGTGTTTCCTGTAGCACTCGCGGCAATAAACTGGCTTGCCCTCTGTGGGCTTGAAGGGCACTTCGCACTCCTGTCCACAGTCGGTGCAGATCGCCTTATGATATTCTCGCGGGGGCCTGTCCCTGTTATACATTCCTTTTCACCTCCGTTCAATTCCTAATCGATATCGACGGTTCTCTTATTTCCGGAGGTGTTCCGGGTCCTAGAAAACGCCCAATCAATCTAACCCCTCATATCCTTCCCCTATTTAATAAATTGTGCCATACATGAGCAAACCTACCGCCGAAGCAGCCATTCGCGCTCTAGATGGGTCAAATCATTCCGTCTATCGATTGCAACAGGGGTCATAGGTCGAGCGTACCCTCGTCATGAGTGGGGGTGTGACTTGGATGGAGATGGATGTCAAGGGGATACCAATGTGGGTCTGGGTCTTTGGGTTGATACCGAGTGCGTCATCAGCATCGACAGGGATATGATAATGGACACCGAGGCAAAGTCATCGCTGGGTGGCGTGAACATGGCCGCCCCCGGTTCGGTCGAGCTCCGTAACATCGACCTCAGCACTACCACTGGCGTCATTGAACTACATGTCGCTATCGTCGGTGAAGTGCCCGCTATAATATTCTTCGATGTTGGGTTGGGCGGAATGGATATCGGCACAACCGGTTTTTCCGGTCTCGATACAGATATGACATCCGACGATCATTTTGGTATGAACCATATCGGGCTGACGCTGGATACAACTACCGGTGGCATCGATATTGTGGCTATATGCGCGGCTTGAAACTTCTCCCCCTACTAGGGTCTTTATTCCCCTATACCTTAAGATGACTGGGGGAAAAGAGATCGAGGTGTGATTGAAAAAAGAGAGACTGAATGACAGGGGATCATGTCCACAGTACCGTGCGATGTTGAGGGTGGCGGATGGTCTGATTCACATAGGTTACAGGCACCCTTTTATATGGCATTGTTCACAGATATTCACATATGTCGGTCAATGTGGAGACAGAGGACGTCCCCGAACAGCACTTTTTGGGAATGAGGATGGTACTGAAGCAATCACAGATATCCGAGAAGATCGGGTACATGTTCGAGACGGTGACCAAGCATTGCATGAATAATGGCATATCGATCATCGGTCCACCACTTGCCATATATCACTCGTATGAGGGGGATCATATGGATGTGGAGTGTGGTTTTCCAGTATCGCCGGAGTCAACTGGGTCGGGGGATGTGATTCCAGGGGTCATACCTATGTCCAAGGTCGCTATCGCGATGCATCTTGGCCCCTACGATCGTCTTGAGATCACATACAATGAGGTGATGACATGGATCGAGGCTAATGGTTATAGACTCTCTGGACCTCCATGGGAGGTTTATCTCACCGACCCCAATGTTGAGCCCGATCCTGAGCGATGGATGACTAAGATATTTTGTCCGATCACAAAATGAACCATGTCCGAATAACTCTACGTGGATCAATAACACTACTCCGACAGCAATATCGTGTCGGCGTTAGAGCCTGTGTCGTGTTGTTCAAGCGATAGCGGTAGGGGCCGCACCCGATCCAGGAACGCAGCCATAGGATCCGTCAACGGTCCTGGGCGTTGAATGAGACGATGACCATCAACGATCAGAAAAGATTGGGATGGGAAATGGTTTGTCCAGATCCGGTCAAGCGATGGTCGCCTTATTGAAGGTATGATAGGCGGTAAGGAACATGATCACTGCGAAGGCCACCAGGGCCCCGAACGAGATCAGTATGTCGTTGGTGCTGTAGGCGTATTCGGTGCCCAGTGAGACGAAGTCGCTTCCGATGGCGAAGTAGCGCACCCCGTTCACCAGGTACGTCAACGGATTCACCGTGGATATGGCCTGGAGCCAGACTGGAAAGTTGTTCACCGGGTACAGGGCGTTGCTGGAGAAGAACAGTGGTAACGTAAGCAACGTCATCATTGCCTGCACGCTCTCCATGCTCTCCATCCGCATGGATATGGTCGCCGACAGGAACAGGAATCCCAGGGCGAACATGCCCACGAATGCAAGGATGCCCAGCACTCCCACCAAAACCTCGATCGCACTGTATCCGGGGAAGAACGATACCCCTATCAACATTCCGAACACCATGATGAGCATGACCTGTATGAATGTCTTGGTTACCCCGCCCAAGCCCACACCTATCTGGATGTGATGGCGTGGCATGGGGCTGGCCAGCATCTCCCTCATGATGCCCCAGTTCTTGTCGAACAGCAGGCTCAGTCCGCCGAACAGGCTGGTGAACAGCGCAGTCATGGCGATCACCCCGGCGGTCATGAACGTGAGATAGTCGATCGATATCACACCAGGTGGCGCAGGCGTCCCTGAGGCCATGGAGTCGAAGTTGCTGGTCATGGCCACCCCGAACAATAGTAACCATAGCGCTGGCTGCACCAATGAGGCGAACAGTTGGCCCCGGAACCGGACGAAGCGTATCATCTCCCTCCAATAGACGGTCAGGAACTCATGACCCATTTCAATGCCTCCTGAAACGCTGCTGCTTGATATTGGTGTGGGCGGGCTCATCCCTGACCTCTCGGCCAGTGTGGTGCACGAACACGTCATCCAAGGATGGTCGTTTCAGCATAACGCTCTCGATGTCAACGCCACCATCCTCAATGGCGTGGATGATGCGGGGAAGCAGCTTACCTCCCTCCTCGTCCAGGATCAGTTCCAGGCCCTTGGTGGTCTGTTTGACCGATCGGACCCCTTCTATGGCTGAGACCAGTGGTTCGGTGGCATCATCGTCACCGGTCACCAGGTACACCATGTCCGTACCTAGGTCGCTCTTCAATGTCTCCGGGGTCCCGGAGGCGATTAACCGCCCGTGATCGATTATATGGATGCGGTCGCTGAGCTGATCTGCCTCGTCCATGTAGTGCGTGGTGAGGAAAATCGTCGTGCCTTCGCGGTTCACATTCTTGATATAGTCCCATATGCGCAGCCGGGTCTGGGGGTCGAGTCCGATCGTGGGCTCGTCAAGGTAGAGGATCTCGGGACGGGTCATCAGCCCTCGGGCGATCTCCAACCGGCGCTTCATGCCTCCGCTGAGGTTCTTGACCCTTTCACCCCTCTTTCCTTCTAGGTCCACTAACTTCAGCAGTTCGTCGATGCGCCCTGCTCTCAGGGTCTTGGGCATGCTGTAGATGCGTCCATGGAACTCCAGCGTCTCCCACACGGTGAGGTCTCGGTCGAGCACCATGTCCTGGAACACGATGCCGATGCGACTCTTGACCGCCGACGTCTCCTTGCGTATGTCGTGACCGCAGACGGTAACGGTGCCTGCTTGACATGGCAACAGGGTGGTGAGCACGTTGATGGTGGTGCTTTTGCCAGCTCCGTTGGGACCAAGAAATGAGAATATCTCACCCCTGCGCACATCGAAGCTGATATCATCCACCGCGGTCAGATCCCCGAACCGGTGCACCAGTCCTCTCACCTCGACCACGTTCTCGCTCATTCGTCTGCCTCCTCTTCATCCACCAACATATGGTCCAATTCAACTGACATGTCTGCGAACATGGCTTTCAGAACATCGCCCTTGACCATGAACACCTTCCAGAACCCCTTCTCTCCGTGTCTGTCCGCCATTACAAGTAGGCGGTTGCCTGGCTCGATGCCGAGCTCCCTCCTCATCTGGGCTGGGAGCACTACTTGCCCCCTCTCACCGACGGTGACAGTGCCATAGAATTCAGGTTTTCGCATCATGATGCTTGGACATCGTCGGGATCGTATATTACTATATCATGTAAAACATGTATTCCATACGAATCATGTGATGGAGCATGGCACCGTGATGCTAATGACGTCCTTCCGCAGCCAGGCGCTAGCGGCTTAACTATAAGTATCGTCGCCTAATAATTATAATACTCATGTGCTCGAAAGAGGTAGCGAGTCTGCCACGTCCCGTTATCGATGAGAACGAGTGCAAGGGGTGCGGTCGTTGCGTGGCCGCCTGCCCCAAGGGCGTTCTGATGATCGCTGACCGGGTGAACTGCAAGGGTTACCGACCGGTTGAATATCTGGGTGAGGGGTGTACTGGCTGTGCCATATGCTTCTACAACTGCCCAGAGCCCTATGCCATCGAGGTCCACGATCTGGAGGGGGATGAATGAGGAAGTTCATCAAGGGCAACGAGGCGGTCATGGTGGGCGCCCTGTATGCCGGGTGCGATGCGTACTATGGATACCCGATCACCCCAGCAAGCGAGATAGCCCACGCGGCTGCTACCTGGCTTCCGGCCACAGGCAAGGAGTTCCTGCAGGCCGAATGTGAGACCGCATCCATCAACATGGTCTACGGGGCGGCTAGCGCTGGGAAACTGGCCATGACCGCGACATCTGGGCCGGGCATGAGCCTGATGCAGGAGGGTCTATCCTACCTTGCGGGCGCACAGCTGCCCGCGGTCATCGTCAACGTGATGCGCACCGGACCGGGCCTGGGAAACATCGGTCCAGAGCAGGGGGATTACAACCAGGCCGTCAAGGGCGGCGGACATGGCAACTACCGTGCCATCGTGCTGGCTCCGGCCTCGGTGCAGGAGATGTGCGACCTCACCATGCGGGCATTCGAGCTGGCGTTCCGCTATCGCAACCCGGTGATCGTGTGGGCCTATGCGGTGCAGGGGCAGATGATGGAATCACTCAAGCGGCCGCAGACGGTGATGCAACGACCCGAGACCTCAAAATGGGCGATCCATGCCAATGCGGACACCAGAGGGAATCTGGTGATGTCCATCAATCTTGAGCCTGATCGTCAAGAGGAGCTCAACTGGATGTTACAGCGCAAGTACGAGGCCATGCAGGTGGAGGCCGAGGCCAAGACATACCGTGACGAAGATGCCGAGGTGATCCTCACAGGCTATGGTTCCTGTGCCCGCATCGCCCGATCCGCCGTGGACAGTCTACGGGCCAAGGGCATCAAGGCGGGGCTGTTCAGTCCAGTGACATTGTCACCGTTCCCCCGAGATCGACTGAACTCTGTGGCGGAGGCCGGCAGGGTGCTGGTGGTGGAGTTGAGTAACGGCCAATATCGTGATGATGTGTTGCTCCATCTGGATCGCGACCTCAAGGTGGATGTGGGCCTGGTGAATCGTATGGGCGGCAACCTGGTGTCGGTGGATGAGGTGATGTCCAGAGCCATGGAGATGATGGAGGCCATACCATGATACGCAGGGCCCAAGGATTCTATGAGCACTTCGTTCGCAAGGATGGCACCAAGACCCGCAGCACACATTACTGTGCCGGTTGCGGACATGGCATCATACACAAGCTGATCGCCGAGGCCATGGCTGAGCTGGGCATACAGGACGAATCGGTCTTCATCAGCCCAGTGGGCTGCGCGGTGTTCTGCTATTACTACTTTGACTGTGGCAATGTGGGCTCCGCTCACGGCAGGGTCTCGGCCGTGGCCACCGGGCTGGCCCGCTCTTTGCCGGGCAAGGTCATAATAGGCTATCAGGGTGACGGCGGCCTAGGTGCTATCGGATTCAATAATGCGTTCCAGGCAGCCAACCGGGGTGAGCATTTTGCCATGTTCTTCGTTAACAATGCCCTATACGCCATGACCGGGGGCCAGATGGCGCCCACCACCCTCCCAGGCCAGAGGACCACCACGACCCCTTGGGGACGGGACGTGGTCACCACAGGCAATCCTCTCAAGGTGTGCGAGGTGTTCGACCAGCTTGAGTCGCCGGTGTACATCGAGCGAGTGTCGGTTGCCGATACCAAGCGGATCATGCAGGCCCGCAAGGCGATACGCAAGGCCTTGGAGATCCAGAGGGATGGAAAAGGGTACGCCCTCGTGGAGATCCTCTCTCCATGTCCCACCAACATGCACATGGATCCAGTGAAGGCGGCTCAGTTCACCATAGATGACATGGAACCGATATTCCCGCTTGGATGTCTGCGCGATCGCAGTGGAGAACCGACCGCAACACCCATGGCCATACCCCGATCGACAATTACCGAGGTCATCGGCGCAGACGGCAATAGCAGGGATCCGGTCATCGATCCCGATCTCACGGAGCAAGGTCTCAAGTTCTCAGGGTTCGGTGGACAGGGTATCCTCAGCCTCGGGTTGATCATCGCCAAGGCCGCTAGCGCCAGCGGTCGATTCGTGTCGTGGTTCCCTAGTTATGGGCCGGAGCAGAGAGGAGGATCCGCTTCCTGCTCCGTGATCATTGGGGGGCGTGATATCGGCTCCCCGATAGTTGACTCACCTGATGTTCTGGTGGCGATGAATCAACAGGCTTTCGAGCGTTTCGTTCCCACCGTCGCTATCGATGGGACGGTTCTGTATGATGAGTCGATACCGGTCACGGTGACGGCGCCCGAAGGCGTTTCTCTCATCGCATTTCCAGCTACCCGGTTGGCGATCGAACAGGGGGGTGTGTCCAAGGCTGCCAATACCGCATTGCTTGGGGCGATGACCGAGATGGGGCTCATCGATCTGCCAGAGGATGTGGTGGTGGAGATGTTAAAGGACAGTTTTGCCGCCAAGCCCGAGCTGATACCCAAGAACATGGAAATCTTCCAAGCTGCCAAGGACTGGGCTCGAGAGCATCTGTGCTGATGATATTACGAGATATGTATGGGTGTGCCAGGTGAGAGGTCCGGCGAGCGCCCGGCCCCTCATCGTTCTA
>JAUVWO010000092.1 GCA_030604065.1 Methanomassiliicoccales archaeon
ATCGAATCAGATGCCGTTCGGAGGCCGGAAGGAGAAACGATGTTCATTCGAAGATCAACCTTCACAACGTGAGGATGCTGGCCAAGACACTATTTGATATGGAAGATTAGTTTACAGTCAAAGCCATCTATTTATATCCTCGGTTAACAGACAATATATTTAAGAGGCGTCTCTGAACGCCAGGGGAGGAAGGATATGTCCGATGAAGAGGAATTGGAGATAATATCGATCGAGTGTCTGAAAATGTCGCCCGAACATGTCACACCCGAGAATATAGACAAGAAGGTGAATGACAGGACCATTGACCGGACCGCCAAGGAAGTGCTCAAAAAGACCATGCTCGAGGGTGTGGAGACCGTATGGGACCGCTATGACAAGCAACAGCCCGCATGCAAGTATTGCTCCACGGGGGTCTCTTGTCAACGATGCGCCATGGGCCCCTGCCGGATAATGGGCGGGGATCGGGTACGGGGAGTCTGCGGAGCCGACGCCGACCTGATGGTGTCCCGCAACCTGCTAGATACATTAGCCACCGGTGCGGCCGCGCACTCTGACCACGGTCGCGAGGTGGTGGAGACCCTGTTGATGACCGCCAGAGAGGAGTCGCCCTCCTATGGCATCGGCGATCCGGTGAAGTTAAGAAAACTGGCCAAGGAGTACGGCATCCACGCCTCGCTGCCAGAGAAGAAGATGGCCGAGTCCTTGGCGCTGAAGATGCTGGACGAGTACGGCACCTCGTGCGGCGTGCTGCAGATGGCCAAACGGGTGCCTCAGGGCACCTATGACATGTGGATCGCTGCTGGGGTGTTGCCCCGGAGCATCGACCGGGAGATCGTGGAGGCGATGCATCGTGTGCATATGGGCGTAGGGGCCGACTACAAGAACATCCTTTTGCAAGGCATCCGAGCTTCGCTCGGTGATGGCTGGGGAGGGTCGATGATAGGCACCGAGATATCGGATGTGCTGTTCGGGACCCCTGATATCAGAAGGGGCAAGGTCAACCTGGCAGTGTTGAAAAAGGACCGGGTGAACATCTCGCTCCACGGGCACAATCCCATCCTGTCAGAGATGATCGTCAAAGCGGCGGAGCTGCCGGAGATGAAGGAGCGAGCCAAGGCAGTGGGAGCGGCCGGGATAAATCTGGTCGGCCTTTGTTGCACAGGCAACGAGTTGTTGATGCGCAAGGGCATCCCCCAGGCTGGCAACCATCTCGATCAGGAACTGGTGATCACCAGTGGAGCCCTGGAGATGATGGTGGTCGACTACCAATGCATCTTCCCGACATTGACCAACACCGCCGCCTGCTACCACACCAAGGTGGTGACGACCTCACCCAAGGCCAAGATACCGGGTGCCAAATACATGGGGGTCGACCCTGCGAACGCTTTCGAGCAGAGCAAGCGTATGCTGGAGATGGCCATCGACAACTACCCCAATCGTAACAAGAACAGGATGCTGATACCAGAGGGGCCGATGGAGGCCATGGTCGGCTTCTCAGTGGAATCCATAAGCGCGGCGTTGGGAGGTTCACTCAAGCCCCTGCTTGATACGATCCTATCTGGCAAGATACGCGGATGCGTGGGCATAGTGGGCTGCAATAACCCCAAGGTCAAGCACGACCAGGGACACGTGGTCCTGGCCCAGGAACTGATCAAGCGCGACATCATCGTGGTGGAGACCGGTTGTGCAAGCATCGCCTGTGCCAAGGCCGGGCTTATGCTGCCCGAGGCCATCGAGGGAGCGGGCAAGGGTCTCGCCGAGGTGTGTGGATCCCTGGGCATCCCTCCGGTGCTGCACATGGGTTCATGCGTTGACAACACCCGCATACTCAACCTGGCTGCGGAGCTGGCCAATCTGGCCGGTGTACGCATGGACCAGCTGCCGGTGGCCGGGGCTGCGCCTGAGTGGTACTCGCCTAAGGCCACCACCATCGCCAGCTACTTCGTGGGCAGCGGCATCAGCGTGATGCTGGGTGTGATGCCTAAGATCACCGGCAGCGAAAATGTGGTTCAGCTGCTCACCGAGGACATCGAAGGGCCGCTAGGAGGCAAGTTCTGGGTCGAGACCGACCCCAAGAGGGCGGCGGCGATACTGTTCGATCACATCGAGATGAAGCGAAAGGCGCTGAACATATGAATGTAAGGACCGATAAGAAGATGGCCACCCGGTTGGCGAAGGACCTCAAGCTGCACCAGGGCAACCTGTCGGGTAATAGGATCCTTATCACCGGCAAGGGCGGGGCTGGCAA
The DNA here is from genome assembly GCA_030604065.1 of Methanomassiliicoccales archaeon. GTDB lineage: Archaea > Thermoplasmatota > Thermoplasmata > Methanomassiliicoccales > JAUVWO01 > JAUVWO01. The sequence continues at coordinate 2,249 of JAUVWO010000092.1, forward strand.
GACCACCCTCGCCGCCACCCTGTGCCTTATGTTCGCCCGTGGGGACCGACGGGTGCTGGCTGTGGATCAGGATCCGCAGCAGAACCTGGCATTCTCTCTAGGCTACCCTCAGGAAAAAGCGGGAACCATCGTCCCCGTATCCCGAGATTTGGACTACATCCAGGAGAAGGTGGGGGCCAGACCGGGAGAGGACTGGGGCCTGTTGCTGAACCTCAATCCGGACGTCAGTGACGTGGTGGACCGCTTCGGCATCCACATACGCAAGAACGTGGACCTGCTGGTGATGGGTGGAGTGGTGCAGGCGGCCACCGGTTGCCTATGCCCTGAGAACGCATTGCTAGGCAGCCTGGTCCGTTACCTCAACTGCCGTGACGACGACGTCATAGTGATGGACACCCAAGCGGGGGTGGAGCACTTCGGCCGCAGCATCACTGAGGGGTTCCGCACCGCGGTGGTGGTCACAGAGCCCACCTTCAACTCAGTGCAGGTGGCCATCAACGCCAGCCAACTCTGCTGGCAGATGGGCATGGACCATCTGCACCTGATGATCAACAAATGCCACGACCAATCCGATGTGCGCAAGACGCTGGATCTGTTGGAAGGTGACTTCGATTCGGTTCATTGTGTCCCATATGATCCGCTGCTCAGGGAGCAGGAACCCGATGTATCACCTTTGCTTGAGTCAGGCTGCAAGTACATGGACGCAGTGGAGGACCTCTACGCGCAGCTGGAGTGACGGGGACAAACCTTATAATACGCATCCATGATGGGCTCTCCATGCGGATAGCGGTGCTGCTGGCGGACAGGTGCCAGCCACGCAAGTGCAACATGGAGTGCATGAAGTTCTGCCCCAAGCAGCGGACCGGGGTGGAGGTGTTCACCATCGGTGACCGGGGCAAACCCATCATCTCTGAGCCCCTGTGTGTCGGATGCGGTATTTGCGTGCATAAGTGCCCATTCGAGGCCATCAAGATCATCGGGCTAGCGGATGAGCTCAAAGAGGATCTAGTGCATCAGTACGGGGAGAACTCATTCCGTCTGTACCGCCTGCCGGTACCCAAGAAGGGGATGGTCACTGGCATCCTGGGCCCGAACGGCATTGGCAAGACCACCGCCATAAAGCTGCTATCTGGTCAGGAGATCCCCAACCTGGGACGATATCAGGACCCGCCGACCAAGGATGAACTGCTGGATCACTATTCTGGCACCGAGTTGCATGAGCACCTTAAGAACGTGTACGTGAACGGTGCCGTGACCGCCATGAAGCCCCAGTACGTGGACAAGCTGCCGCTGGTGCACGATGGAGTTGTCAGGGAGCTGTTGCAACGGGTGGAGCAGCGCATGACCGTAACAGATGCCGCCAGACGTTTCGATCTGGAGAAGGTGCTGGACCGCAAGCTGGACAAGCTCTCCGGCGGGGAGCTGCAACGGGTGGCCATGGCCGCAACTCTGATGCGGGAAGCTGACATCTACTTCATCGACGAGCCATCCTCGTACCTGGACATCTACCAGCGGGTCCGCATCGCTCGAGAGGTACGGGAATTGAGCCTTGACCGACAAGTGGTGGTGATCGAGCACGACCTCGCCATCCTGGACTTCCTGGCCGACAACGTGTATGTGGTATACGGGTCCGAAGGCGCCTATGGTGTGTTCGCCCAACCTCGCCAGGTAAGGACGGCCATCAACGCCTACTTGGAGGGTTATCTGCCCGAGGAGAACATCCGCTTCCGCGATCAGCCCATCGAGTTCTTCCCATCTCCTCCCCGAGATGAATGGGTGCAGGTGCCGTTACTGACCTACAGCGCCCTTGCCCAGGAGTTCGACAACTTCCGGCTGGATGTGGCCGCGGGAAGTATCAAGGTGGGCGAGTCGGTGGGGATAGTCGGCCCAAACGCTACTGGCAAGACCACCTTCGTCAAGATGCTGGCCGGAGTCCTCGAACCTCCCGGGGGAGAGATACCCGAGAGGATCAAGGTCAGCTACAAGCCGCAGTACATCACCGCAGACTTCGGTGGCACGGTGAAGGACCTGTTCCTTACCGCCGCCCCTGAGATGTACTCCTCCAGCTTTTTCAAGACCGAGATCGTACATCCCCTGGCGATCAAGCCTCTGGAAGAGAAGGATGTGCTACATCTCTCCGGTGGGGAGCTGCAACGGGTGGCCATCGCCCTGTGCCTGGCCCGGGAGGCTGATGTTTACCTGCTGGACGAGCCGTCAGCCTACCTGGATTCCAATCAGAGGATGAACGCGGCCAAGACGATACGGCGTACCATGGAGAAGCGGGGCAGGTCGGCCATGGTGGTGGATCACGACATCTACTTCCTGGACATGGTGTCCGACTCCATGATGGTGTTCTCCGGCGATCCAGGGCGCACTGGCCACGGTGAGGGGCCCATGCCGATGCGGGAAGGCATGAATCGGTTCCTGCAAGAGGTGGACATCACCTTCCGCCGGGACAACGATACCTATCGGCCCCGCATCAACAAGCCAGACTCACGACTGGATAGGGAGCAGAAGTCCGTGGGCGAGTACTACTACACCTTCAAACCCTGAGTATCCGGCTGAACCGGCGATCGATGTACTGCACCAGCTCCCGGCCTTCGATGGTCACCGACTGGGGACCAGTGCGGATGTAGAACTCCTCCTTGCCCCCAACCCGCAGGAACACCGGTCGGTCGGAGGCGCGGCAGTCCACTCTCATTACCAGGCCATCATCCTTCATTTCCACCAGGCGATGCCTGACAAAGGGTGAGAACTCGTTTCCGATGTGCTGAGCGAACAGGTTGGTGAAATGCAGGGTGAGACGGTCCACGCTCTCGAAGCTGGACACATCCATGCCAAGTGCATCGCCATCATCGCTCACCCCGATAAGCAGGGTGCCGCCATTGGAGTTCATGAACGCTACCAGGCTCTTCAGCGACGCCTTCTCCATGCGCTTGTCCTTCTCGCCTGTGTGCAGGTTGGTCCTCAGGGTGGTCTTGAATTCCAGATGGTCGCTCTCCCCTTCCTGGATCAGCCTCATCACTCCGGTCTGATTGTCGTCCTGCACCCAGCCTAGGAACTCGGGGTTGCGCTCGATGAACCGCACCACCAGCCTCTCGAACACCACGTTGGACGACCTGATATACAATATGCCAGCCAACGAGATCACGAAAGCACCGATGGCCACCCCATACAGGTCGGCCATCACTGCCTCGATGCCATAGACCGTGTCGCCGTACAGGATGATGGAGAATCCATACTCCATCATCTCCCACAACCCTCCTACCGCCAATCCGAACGAGAATGACATCAACGATACCAGTCCCGCCGACTGGGGCCGATCGCCCTGGGATAGCATGGAATACACCAGCATGAAGCCGATGGACCCGAT
>JAUVWO010000123.1 GCA_030604065.1 Methanomassiliicoccales archaeon
AGCCTCACCGAACGGAGAGTTCCCCACACCTATGAGCGGAACGGAGCTCAGCACGTCATGGGGAAGGTCCATGAGGTGCAGGTCAGCGCCGGACATGGCCACCGTTGTCACTCATGCAGGATCGATCGCCCATCGTGTACTCCCTTCTACACTGGATATCACCCTGGGAGGGCGGCCGTTGATCTCCGTGTACGCCCTCACAATAGCCAGGGCGGCCTGTTCATCGAGACAATATCCCTTCCTTTCACCGAGCATGAAACCCCCTCGGGTAGGCATCACGCCCCTCATCTTCGGTATCTGCTTCAGGACGAACACTCTAATGATGATGCTCCATGGGTAAAATCGGGGACGAAGCCGCTTGAAGAACAGTGTGATGCCATCATCGGTTATCCGTAATCGAAATGGTCTACGGACGTACTCAGCATGGCATATGGCAGTTAGCATTATGCTAGAAAGCATTATTGCGACAAGGATCGCAATGACCTGTTGGATCATAATAGAGTATACCACTCCCAGGCTCATAAAAAATCCCACGAGGACGAATATCATCTTCTTCTTATGTCCGATGTAGCTGTCCGGAACCACCTCGATCTCGATGTTAATCACGACATATCACATCCCAATGATATCAATGAAAAGATCATTGCCACCCCACTCACAAACACGCTAAGCATTACCGCATATTTATCGAAATTCGTACCCGGAATGATTAGTTCAATAATTGAATGTGCAAAAAAATGATGAACATCGTACATTAAACGATGAGCCAGACAAGTTGGACATAATAAACCATAATACGCCCTAAAGGCAGGGACCACGATTGCGGTCATATGACTCATGATCCTTGCGATTACATGTCATACGATTCTATCGATAATATCAATTCTGTCATACAAAATCGGACATTTTATATATCGAATAAATGATACAGTATGACGGAGCCTCCACAGGGGGCTCCACACTACATTGGATACATAGGGCGTGCGACAAATGGACGGTGAACGGATCTCGCTGAGACTTACCAGCCTGGAGCTGGAGATGATGGATGACTTCATCATCGAGAGCGAAAGGTTCGACAACCGCTCACAACTCGCCCGCACTGCCATCAGGGGATATGTAGAGGGCTATCAGGTGGGGCCTGTGACGGACGATGAGTCGTTGCAGGAGATAGAGCTGCCGCCATTTCTCAACGAGGTGCTGCTCGAACTTGTCGATCAGGGTGAGTTCGGTACCATCACCTCCGCCGTGGAGTACGCCGTTAGGCGTATGTTCGTGGAAGAGGAAGGATATCTGAAGGCGTCCAGGGGAATGAGGGACGTCCGATTTGCCCGATACAAGATGGTGCCCAAGTAGGATCAGCAGATCGCTCGATCGCAGGGATGCAAGCTTCAGAAGGGATGGGGTGCACTGGGCCCAGCAGGGCCTGCAATTCACTTCCGTGGGGCCCGGGCGGAAGAATTAGAAGGGGATCGTATGAACAAGAGCATGTGTGTTGAATCAGATGACAGTCCCGTTGGCCATCCTCATATAGTGGTGGTCGGGTGCGGCGGCGCAGGCAACAACGTCGTCAACGGGATCCATGAGGCCTGCCCAGAGAACGTCCAGACGATAGCGCTCAACACCGACAAGGCCGCCCTTGACGGTGTTCGTGTCCACAAGAAGGTGTTCTTGGGTGAGCATCTCACCGATGGATGCGGCGCCAAGGGAGACCCAGAACTGGGTGAGCGCTGCGCCTGGGACGCCCTTGCGGTCATGAAGAACGTGCTCGAACCCTACGATCTTGTGTTCATCGTCGCCGGAATGGGCGGCGGTACCGGTACCGGCACCGCTCCCGTGGTGGCTGAGATCGCCCAGAGCATGGGCAAGGTGGCATTCCCAATAGCCATCCACCCATTCTCGTTCGAGGGCAGTCGTATAGCAAAGGCCAAGGAGGGCATCGCCCGCCTCAAGCGGGTCACCGATGGCACCCTGATCCTCTCCAACGACAAGTTGCTGGATTCCAACGGGGGCGAATGTCTGAACGCCGTGTTCGATCGCATGCAGTCCAACATCCTCTCCATCGTCCGCGAGTGCTCGGATTCCTGTCACAGGACGCTCAGCACCGTGGAGATCCACGGACGCCCGAGCAGACTGCATGAGCCTGTGACGGTGACCATGCAACCAATGCTCAACCAGGATCTCGGCCCGGTCTTCGGGCACCCTCAACTCGATTGATCGGATCAAGGAGGGGGTGTGACCTCCATCACCCCCCTCCACTTCACTATTCTCTCCCCTATTTTTTATAATATTCACGTCGATCGGGTCGCATGCGCGTGGGTCTTGTCATCAATCCCGTGGCCGGTATGGGCGGATCCGTGGGTCTCAAAGGCACAGATGGATCTGATATACTCGATGAGGCACGCAGGCGGGGTGCGGTCCCACTGGCACATATCAGAGCGACAGAGGCCTTGCAACAGGTCAAGGACTCGGACATCGAGTGGGTTACCGTACCGGGGGACATGGGAGAAAACGCACTTAGTGAAATGGAGATGGACTATGACAGCCACCCTATAACGCGCAACGGGGATGGTAGGGACACCATCATCGCCTGCCGAAGCCTGATCGAGGCTGGCATCGAGCTACTGATGTTCTGCGGTGGTGATGGGACCGCCCGTGACGTCCTCAGAGCGGTGGGCACCAATATTCCAGTGATCGGGATACCCGCGGGGGTCAAGATGCATTCATCGGTGTTTGGCAATCATCCCCGTGACTCCGGCGTCCTGCTGCGCCAGCACATAGAACGGCGCCTCCCGCTCCGGGAGGCGGAGGTCATGGACATCGACGAGGTCGCCTTCCGCGAGGGCAGGCTGAGCGCTGAGCTCTACGGACCGGTGATGACCCCGTCCGAGGAGTCGCTGGTGCAGGCGTCGAAGAGCGTCTTCCACGGCATGACGGTGGTGGAGGAGAAGGAATCGTTGGCTCGATACTTCGTGGAGGAGATGGAACCTGGGTGCACCTATATTCTAGGCCCGGGGACCACCG
>JAUVWO010000093.1 GCA_030604065.1 Methanomassiliicoccales archaeon
CGATAATGTCCGCGGTGTTGACACTGATATGGTGCTATCTGATGAATCAGATGATCTTCCCCAAGATCGATGCAGGTAGCTTCAATGAGGGCAGCGGGCGTCTGCTGCTGTTCGGCATCCTTGGCCTTTTGTTCGGTATCATTCCTGGTCTTCTCATCCTAATTGGATTCGTGAAGATGCAGGGAGTGTTCCAGCCCAGTTACCAGTCGACCGAGGGTCAGGCATCCACTGAGCATGTGAACCGAACCAATAACTATCAGCCCAAGCCGGAGTACCAGCCCAAGCCCCAGGATAAGAAGGAGCAATCATATACTATGGACGAGGGCAAGGTGAAGAAGAAGAAGAGCATGGTGCACTGCTCTGGTTGCGGGGAATCATACCCGTCATTCATGAAAGAATGTCCGAATTGCGGAATCTCCAAGAAGTGACATTCACTCAACCGTATTCCCTGGAGTCGTACAGCACTTGCCCCCGGTACTCTATCCGTGTTATCCTGTGATAGGGTATGGTGGCGTCCGCCGTCTCCATAAAGGAGCGGTCGAGCTTCATGATCGTCCTGCCATCGATGGTGCGTATGTCCCCAGGGGCGCCACGGTGAACGAAGGTCACTAAGGCTTCGGACAGTTCCATTCCTTCCCTCCATCGCAGCTCGTTCAGGATATCGCGAGGATAGGGCATGTTATAAAAATCGTCAATAGTTGCATAACCTTTTTGTCGTTCAACGTCGAGTTTAGGACCATGGGCGTCGTATCGGGGACATTAGTGGATGTGATCGAAGGTCGGTTGCGCCCCATTAGGTTGGAATACTCAGGGGAAATGGTAACCTCGATGAGTGATCATGATGTCAAAGGTGGCGGCTTCATACTTCCGGGGCTTATAGATTCCCACCTACACATAGAGTCGTCCAGGTTATGTCCATCCCGCTTTGCTGAGGTCGCGGTGCCTCATGGCACAACCTGTGTTATCGCTGACCCTCATGAGGTCGCCAATGTGATGGGGATGGAAGGGATAGAGTACATGGTGCGTGACGGCTCGACCGTACCGTTGAGATTCCGCTTCTCTGCCCCTTCTTGCGTCCCAGCTACCCAATGGGAGACATCAGGGGCGACCCTGGGTCACGAGGCCGTCGCCTCGCTGCTGGCCAGGGACGACTTTGTCTCCCTGGGTGAGATGATGGATGTCCCGGGGGTGCTGAACGACAACACTGAGGTGCTGGACAAGATCGCGGCCGCCGTCCGACTGGGCAAGCCTGTGGATGGGCACTGTCCTGAACTCCGTGGCGACCGACTGCAGCGATACATAGATGCGGGCATATCGACCGATCATGAGTCCATATCCTTGGAGGAGGCGCAGGAGAAGCATCGCCGGGGGATGAGGGTGATGGTGCGTGAGGGCAGTGCCGCCAGGAATATGATGGAGCTCATGCCCTTAGCCCGAGAACATAGATGTTTCTTGGTCACTGATGACATGGAGGCCGACGATCTGGTCCGCGGTCACCTAGACCTGCGTCTGGCCATGGCCGTGAGCCAGGGCATGGATCCGGTGAGGGCAGTATGTGCGGTGACCCTATGGCCAGCGATGCACTATGGGCTTCCTATAGGTCGTCTGCAACCTGGCCTCCCGGCGGACAGGGTGGTGGTCGACGATCTGGAGTCTTTCCGAGTGCGAGAGGTCATTATCGGAGGTAAGGTGGTTGCCAGGAACGGAATGCCCCTGTTCGGAGCAAGACCCTTGCCGCTTAGGACTGCCATCCTGCGCCAGCGACGAGAACCAGAGGAGTTCTTGTTGCGGCATGAGGGCGCCGTGGCTCGAGTAAGGGTCATAGAGGTAGATGGCAGGCAGATCGAGAGCGGTGCTGGTGAGGCTGACCTTCCAGTAGTGGAAGGTAACATAATGCCCATTCCAGGTATTGACGTGTCCATCATGGCCGTGGCCAACCGCTATCGGGATGCGCCGTTGGCACTTGGCTTCGTGCGTGGCTTTGGCCTCAGGAGGGGGGCCATGGCAACCACGGTGGCTCACGACTCCCATAACATTGTGGCAGTGGGCGTAGAGCCGCGATCCTTGGCTCAGGCTGTCAATTTGGTCTCTGAAGATGGCGGATATGTGGTGGTGGACGGTGATAACGTCAGCCGCCTCGCTCTGGATGTGGCCGGTCTAATGAGTACCAAGTCCTGTGACCAAGTGGTGGAAGCTGATGCCAAGGTGCTCCAGGCCCTGAGGGGCATGGGATGCGGTCTGCCCTCTCCGTTCATGACCCTGTCGTTCCAGTGCCTGCTGGTGGTTCCGGAGCTGAAGATGAGTGACAAGGGCATGTTCGACAGCAGGGCCATGGACTTCGTCGACCCCGTGTTGGAATGAGACGGGGCCAGGGGGAAACTTATATCTCCTTCTTTGTCTGTGTTCTGGCATATGCTGGATGGGGCTCAGCCCCACGTTAATGGGGGAATTCACATGGTAGAGATCGAGAGCTTCAAGTGCAGGATACTAACATGGGACGAGATCGCCACCTGGACCGAGGCGGTGGCTAACGATATCGAGGACAACGGATATACTCCGACCGTGGTCATCGGGCTGACCCGAGGTGGATGGATACCGGCTCGACTGATCTGTGACCATCTGAAGGTAAAGAAGCTCTATGCTGTCAAGACCGAGCATTGGGGGGTCACTGGTAATATGGATGGCAAGGCCCTGCTCACTCAGGAGCTCAATGCTAGTATAGAGGGGGAGAACGTGCTGATCGTGGATGACATCACCGAGACCGGTGACAGCCTTAAGTTGGCTATGGATCATATTCAACATCTGGATCCTGTGATCATCAAGTCTGCCACCCTGCTGAGTTTTACACACTCACAGCTACTTCCTGATTACTATGAGGTGGAGGTCCCTAAGGACGACTGGACCTGGTTCGTATTTCCTTGGAACTACCATGAGGACCTAAGAACGTTGATACCCAAGACGCTGTACGAGCCCAAGACCGTGGTGGGGGTCAAGACAGCGCTCAAGGACCAGTTCCAGATAGATGTGCCTGAGGATGTCCTGCGCCGAGCCTTGCGAGCGCTCCGTTCCACGGACACGATCAATAAAGAAGGGGCTCGCTGGTCCAAGTGTTGATCATGGCGTTGCCAAACTACAAGTTCCGTCAGGGCGATCAGGAAGACGATGTCCGGCCTGGATAGGTTGAAGGAAAGCTTTCGCTCTGCGCCAGTGGTAAGGTTCGGAGACTACCATTATTTTGTGCATCCGGTGACTGATGGCGTTCCGATGATGGATCCCACGCTTCTGCAGGAGGTTGTGGACGCCATCGATGCGGTGGGCGACTTCGACTGCGATCTGCTAGTGACGCCAGAGGCCATGGGCATCCACCTGACCGTGCCGCTGTCGTTGAAGCGGGGGATACCATATACGGTGGTACGAAAGAGGAAGTATACGCTTCCTGGGGAGGTGAGCGTGTCCCAGGTCACCGGTTATTCCCGCAAGGAGATGTTCATCAACGGCATCGAGTCGGGCATGAGAGTGACCATCATAGATGACGTCATCAGCACCGGTGGCACCCTGAGAGCGATCGTTCAGGCCATAAAAGGGTTGGGAGCGGAGGTGGTCGATGTCATTGTGGTGGTCGAGAAGACCGACAGCAAGGCCGAGCTGGAGGCCGAACTGGGGGTCTCTATCAAGACCCTGGTGAAGGTGCAGGTGGTCGATGGGCGGGTACACGTCACCTGACAAGGCGTCGTCGCATCATGACAACCGAGGCTGTCAGTGTGATGATCGTGAGCAATACTATGTAGACCAGTCCCAACATGTCCACAATATCAAAGTACCCCATCTGCAGGTCCCGCACTAGGTTGGAGACATGGGTCAGCGGCAACAGCATCGCGATGCCCTGCCCCCATCCAGGTAGCACCGTCAGTGGGAAGAATGTCCCACTGAATAGGAACATTGGCATTATCAACAGGAAGAATGGATAATTGAACGAGTCCAGATTTGGTACCAATGATGTGAACATCATGGCCATGGAGGCGAACATCACTCCGGTGATGACGATGACCACAGGTATGAGTACTGCGGTCGGCGATGTGACCAGCCCGAAAGCGGTGATCACTATCAGAACTATGGTGGCGTTTATCAACGATTTGGTCGCACCCCAGGCGATCTCGCCCACGATCACGTCCTCGACGCTGAGCGGGGTGGCCACTATGGCATCGAACGTCTTCTGGTAGTGCATACGTACGTAGGTTGAATAGGTGCATTCGAAGAATGCGCCGTACATGACGGCAATGGCCACCAACCCGCCGGCGATGAATTGGATATAATCCACCTGCACTCCGCGGTACTCAAATGGAGAAACGAGCGCCCCGAACCCCAAGCCCATGGCTAGCAAGTATAGCATCGGCTCCAGTACTGGAGGGAGAAAGTTGGTCTTCCAGGTCTTCATGAACACATCTCGGTTCCTGCGCCATACCTGTATGAATCCCAAGCTCAGATCAAGCCTCATTCTATCAGCCCTCTTCCAGTGAGCATGAGGAACACGTCCTCTAGCGTAGCATTGCGTATGTTGCTCTCCCAGTAACCAAAGGCATCTCCTATGGCTTGGACGACATCATCGGAAACGTTGGTGTACACTATTAGATGATCCAGTACCCTCTCGTGTTTCCATCCTCGTTCCACTATGAACATGTCCATAGTATGCTCTGGATCGTTGACCTCCACTACCCTGGTGCCTATGACCTCTTGGATGAGCTCCTGGGGTGTGCCCTGCATCAGAATTCGACCCTTATCCACTATCACTAGGCGGTCGCACAGCTGCTCGGCCTCTTCCATGTAGTGGGTGGTGAGCAGCACTGTGGTGCCACCGCGCTTCAGCTCCCTGACCCGTTCCCAGATCAAATGTCGTGCCTGGGGGTCAAGGCCTGTGGTGGGCTCGTCAAGTATGAGTATATCGGGCTCGTTGATCAGTGCCCTGGCGATTATCAGGCGGCGTTTCATGCCCCCGGAGAGGCTCTCAACATTGACATCGGCCTTCTCGGACAAGTGCATGAAGTCCAGTAACTTGAGGGAGCGCTGTCTAGCTATATCATTGGGGATGCTGTGGTAGCGGGAGTACACGGTGAG
>JAUVWO010000052.1 GCA_030604065.1 Methanomassiliicoccales archaeon
ATGAACGAGTTCAGCGCGAGCTATGCTCCGAACTCGCTAAGTGTCAAACTCGGGTTTGAACCCCACGAACACTCCGTGGAAATCGTAGATCGGGGGGATGAGCACTTTCTCGAAACCCGCTTCCTCCAACTTCTTTCCGTACTGCCCCATCGTATCGATGAACTCCCAGCCGTTCTCCCTCTTGGCGATCATACCATCCGCCTCGGCGTCGGGGAGACCGTTGCTCAGCATGGCCGTCCGCCATCTGCCCCTGAAGATCTCCTCCTGCCAAAGATCATCTGGTCTGAACACATCGCCGTTGATGAACACACCACTGGGAGAAAGGATGTCGTGGATACGTGCCAACATCTCCATCCGGTCATCGTCCGGAAGGTGATGCATACAGAGGGTGGTCATGACCACGTCGAAAGGCCCTTCTGGCCAGACCTCGCTGAAGTCCCCTTCCAGCATTGATACTTCCCTCAAGGACGGCTTAGAAAGGGCTACCTCGATCATCTCCGGGCTCATGTCGATACAAGTGATCTGTTCATCCGGGTTCGAACCAAGGACCATCTCGGTCACCAGACCGGTACCGCTCCCGAGCTCGAGCACGTCGATCTTCCCCCCGGAAACGAAGCCCAGCACGGTGCCGAAGAAGACATCGTGGTGCGGTATGATCTTCCTTATCAATGATTCGTAGAGCTCGGCGCGTTCGTTGAAGTGCTCCTCGGCTTCCAAGCGTGCCCGCAGTTATCGCACCTGAGCATAACGAGATCTGAGTCTATCATATCGATAATTAATATCCGGTATGGAATTATATGAGGTTATGATGAAGTCGTCGGCAGATGTTAAAGAGAACATCCTCCAATCGATCGGTAACACCCCTTTGGTCAGGATAAACAGGTTGAATCCGAACAAGAACACCACCATATACGCCAAAGTCGAGGGGTTTAACCCTACGGGCAGTATCAAGGACAGGATCGCCCTGAGCATGATCGAACAGGCCGAGGACGAGGGCAGGCTGACCAAGGGTAAGACCATAATCGAACCCACGTCGGGGAATACCGGGGTTGCCTTGGCGATGATAGGCGCGATCAAAGGCTACGATGTGGAGATCGTCATGAGCGACAGCGTCTCCGTCGAAAGGCGGCAGATGATCAAAGCGTTCGGTGGGACCGTCACTCTGAGTGAGGGGAAGTATGGTACGGACGGGGCCATCCGGAAGGCCAGAGAACTAATGAAGGAGGGCCCGGAGAGGTACTTCATGCCGGATCAGTTCTCTAATAAGTACAACAAGATCGCGCACTACAAGACCACCGGGGATGAGATCTGGAAGCAGACCGGAGGTGATGTGGACTGCTTCGTTTCTGCCTTGGGGACCTCCGGGACCATCATGGGGGTGGGCAAGGCCCTCAAGGAGCACAACCCTGACATCAAGGTGGTCAGCGCCCATCCGGTGAAGGGGCATTACATTCAGGGGCTCAAGAACATGGAAGAGGCCATCGTTCCTGCCATCTATGACCCCAGTCTGATCGACACGACCATCATGGTAGAGACGGAGGACGCCTATGAAATGACCCGTCAGATCGTCAAGCAGGAGGGCATCTTCGTTGGCATGAGCAGTGGAGCGGCGATGTATGCCGCCATCGAGATGGCCAAACGGATGGAGTCCGGGGTCATCGTTACCATACTTCCAGATCTGGGAGAGAAATACCTGAGTACCAATCTGTTCTCGGCGTAGTTGGCATTGAACGCAGACACTGGAGTCAGATGGGTCGAGCAAGCAAAGGAAGCGTGAGAATGATGTTCGAAGGACATGGGGCCTCTTTCCCATGTCCGGACCTTATATGCAGACCGTAAGGTAGGCTTCGAGCTTCGCTTGGACCTCGGGATCGTCATCCACGCTCCACTGTGAGGAGGTCGCCTTAGAGGCCATCTTAGCAGGCCCCACAGGCCCCTTCTCCCCTTGGGCAAGGCCGTTCTTCAACAGTAGAGATCCTCCTGGAGCGGCATTTGGAGCATTGCCTCGCCTTGCTTTCCGGGCGCCTCGGTTTCCATGTGTGAGATCCCCCGCCCCTTGGTGATGATGGAATGATGTTTGGTCATTAACAGGGATTGAAATACCATATTATTTCCAGTTGGGATGGGATGATCTGTCTGCATTATTCGAGAATGTTGATCTTCAATTGTATTAAGTGTCGATAGAACGATTTCAGGGCCATTGTGAGGAGGGTGAGTTCGTGGTGACCAGGACGATGATCGTGGGAGGTACAGGGCAAATAGGTTCTGAGCTGGCCCATGAGCTAAGAAGGAGGTTCGGCAAGGACAGCGTTCTTGTGCTTGGACACAGCCGCAGGCCTTCGGAGGGGCTCATGGACAGCGGGCCGTACGAGACCGCAGACATAAGGGACCGGGAGAGATTGCTGGAATTGGTAGTTCGATATGACATTCAGGAGATATACCATCTGGCAGCGGTACTGTCCGGCGTAGGCGAGAAGGACCCGCAGTTCGCCTGGGACATCAACATCAACGGTCTCATCAACGTGCTGGAAGTGGCAAGGGAAAGAGCGATCAAGGTGTTCTGGCCCAGCTCCATTGCCGTCTTCGGCAACAACTGCCCCCATGTGGACACCCCGCAGGATACGGTGCTGCAGCCCACCACCATGTACGGAGTGACCAAGGTCGCCGGCGAGCTGCTCTGCGAATACTACCATCGCAGGTATGGAGTTGACGTTCGCAGCGTCAGATACCCGGGAATAATCAGTGCAGAGACCCTTCCGGGCGGGGGCACCACCGACTATGCCGTGGCCATATTCTATGAGGCGGTGCGCAGGAACCAATATACCTGTTTTGTGAACAAGGATACCGTGCTCCCGATGATGTACATGCCCGACTGCATCAATGCCGCCATCGATATCATGGCCGCGCCATCTGACTCACTGAGCACGCGGTTGGGCTACAACCTGAACGGCATAAGCTTCTCCACGGCAGAGCTGGCGGAGCTGGTCAGAAAGCGCAGCCCTGGCTTTGCCATAAGATACGAACCGGACTTCAGGCAGACCATAGCTGATTCCTGGCCTGATTCCATGGACGATTATAGGGCCACGGAGGACTGGGGATGGAAAGTGGAATGGGGCCTCGACAGAATGGCCGATGACATGTTCGCCAAGCTGCGCAGGAGGCTGGCGGCCGGCACGCTCTGATACCGTGGATCATGATCGTGCGGCTCTGTCGGCTTAATATGTCCCAGTAGGTGTCTGAAGATCATTTGAAGGTCTGAGAACATGTTTCCATATTCGTCGAACGAGGAAGGAAAAGGTTTATTGACGCTCCTGCCCCTCAGACACTCGGAGAGATGTTCATGAGAGACCCTACCTCGTTCCTCACAAAAGAGTATCAGGCCCTGGTCGACCAATCCCTGGACTGGCGCATCGCCAAGCTCCAGGGCGCCAGCACCCCTTGGTGCGACGTGGACGGAAGGAATGTGCTCATGTTCTGCTCCAACAACTACCTGGGGCTGAGCAATCATCCCCATATGAAGGACCTGGCAAAGAAGGCCATCGATACGCACGGCGTTGGCTCCGGCTCGGTCCGTCCGATAGCGGGGACGATGGATATCCACTTGGAGCTCGAGGAACGGCTGGCGAGGTTCAAGCGCCGACCGGCGTCCCTGGTATACCAGACCGGATTCGCCGCCAACTCCGGCCTCATTCCCCAGTTGGCCGGGAAGGGGGACCTCATAATCTCCGATGAGCTGAACCACGGCAGCATAATCGACGGGGTCAGGCTCACCTCGGCCGACCGTGCCATCTACAAGCACTGCGACGTGGAGGACCTAGCGGTCAAGCTGGAGGAAGCGGAGCGTAAGGCCCCGGCATACCGGCGCATCCTCATCATCACCGATGGTGTGTTCTCCATGGACGGGGACATGGCCCCCGTGGACCGAATTGCGAAGTGGGCCAAGAGTCATGGGGCCATGCTCTACGTGGACGATGCGCACGGCGAGGGCGTGCTCGGAGAGGGGGGAAGGGGTATAGTCTCCCATTTCGGTCTTGACCACAGCGATGTGCAGGTGGAGATGGGGACATTCTCCAAGGCCTTCGGAGTGGTCGGCGGGCACGTATCCGGTTCCGAGGATCTCAGGAACTTCGCGTTGAATAAGTCGCGCACCTGGCTGCTGAGCGGTTCCCACCCTCCGGCGGTGGCGGCCGCCTGCATAGGGGCGATAGACGTGCTGGAGAACGAGCCGCATCATGTTCAGAACCTTTGGAAGAGGACCGATCACTTCCGCAAGGCCATGCGCGACCTGGGATTTGACACCGGCAGATCAGTTACTCCGATAATACCCATCATGGTCGGGGACAGCGCCAAGGCCAAGAGGCTGAGCGAAAGGCTGTACCAGGAGGATCTGTTCGCCCTTCCGATCGTCTTCCCGATGGTGGCCAAGGACAAGGCACGCATACGCACGATAATGAACGCCGCCCTTAGCGAGGACGATCTAGACTTCGCCATCGGCAAGTTCGAGACGATAGGGAAGGAGCTTGGCATCATTTGATGCCAAAGACTTTGAGGACTATGCATACACAGAGGGAAGGCCATTCTCTTTCCGTAGTCTTCTTTGGCCTGCCCTTCTCGAGGTTCCACAGACCGTCCTCGGCCTGGTTATTAACGAACCATGGGATCCCCCTTGGAGATCTCACTATCAGTGCTCGAAGCCCAACTGGTCGTCGTTCATTGAGATGTTTTGTACAACAATAGCCTAAATAATAAGGGAAAAATCATCAGATGAATGGAATGGGATCGAATCCCTTCGGGCCCATGGACTCTGTGGTGTACTGTGATAGCGTATTGATAGGAGTCTTTTTCGTGCTCGCGGCAGTTATGGCCATCCTGCATTGGTATCGGCATCGTTGCCCGAGAGATGAGGAAGCCTGCCTCATCGATATCTAATAAGTACATACCAGCCGATATACCGGCGGGTGGCTCGGACATACAAGGATCGGAGGATTTACGGGTGCTTCATCCTGAACCGCCTGGTGTCGGAGATGGATATCGACCTGTACCAGGCGGACCTTGAGCGCAAGCTCCCAGGTATCTTTGAGGATGGCGTCCAAGGGATCAGCAAGGAGGAGCTGAAGCACGAGATCCGATCCAATCACTACATGACCAACAAGGTGATCGCAGAGCTGGAGCAGGAAGGTCTGGTGCAGGTCAACCGCGACGATACTGGGCGTTATCTTATCAGCATCACTTTTGAGGGGGTGCTGCATATCCGACGTTACAACGACTTCTTCCTAAGCATATACAGGGAGCAGATACGCGATCACTATCGTTATCGAAAGCCCCCTCAGTGGGTGCGGGAAAAGGAGTAGGAACCAGAGTCGGCCACGTAAGGTATGAACTCATAGGTGCCGTCCAGGTTCTCGATCACCAGCTCCATGGTGCTGGCGTAGCGCTTTCCCCGATGGGAGAAGTAGGCTACCTGAGTGGTGAGCGCCTCGTACGTCTGATCGTCCAGGTCATCTTCGCCCTCCCGCTGCCATAGGATCATGGTCCGTGTGGGGGGCACTCGGTTAGCGGCGCTCACATCCTCCACCGCCCGTTTCACAGACATCACGTCCTCGACCCTGGGCGCCCTGTCCAGTTTGGTGATTGACAGCTGGTACCCAGGGAATCCTATGCCAAGCAGGCGCCAACATATTCCTGGGCGCCCCACTATGTGAAGGTCGAACTCATAGAAGGTGCCGCTGCGACCCCTGGCGATGCCATGACCAGGCAAGGAGCCGCCGGAGACGTATCCTATGTAGGAGTTCTTGGCCAGCAGATGCTGGTATAGCCGCTCCACAGCATCCTTCCCCTTGGGGGCGTAAACCACGGGGTCGTCGTCACGCACACTCTTGATCGCCTGATGGCGTACAGTGTAGTAGCGAAAGAAGTCGTTGATGTGCTGCAGCATAGACAGCGTCAGAAGTCCCATGATGAACAGCAGTATCAGAGATGTTCCGATCAATAGGTTCCTGCCTATGAACGCGATGATGAAGATGAAGTCAATGGTGAGCCATATCACGATGAACGCAGTGGCGTAGGTGACCAGCCTGCGTACCTTGGGCACCTCATCGTTGACGTCCTCGGCTAGGTCAAAGACGGCAGATATCGGGTTCTCGACCGCCCTGATGTCGTCCGAGGTCACCTTGAAGAGGTCGCATTCATAATATAATAAACCATCAGAAACAATCCTCCTGAAAACATGTTCCCGTCCTTATATGCCACCTATCAGCAGTTGCATGGATGGTGATCCTATGAGAATCACAATGACAATGATGGCCGCGGCCCTCGTAGTGGGCCTCCTGATGCTCACCCCAATGACCGGGATGGTAGGGGCTGAGGATGTGCAGGAGAATCCGTTGGACAGGATATCCCTGGAGACGGGTACCACAGAGGAGTTCGACGGCGGGGACTATGTGGCAGTGAACATGACCAAGGGCGATAGCTTTGCCTGGTTCGGTGTTGTGTACGGCACCGAAGCAGAACCGGCGCCCATAACCATCGCGGGCATGACCATGCGGTTCATGGGGGGTGCCCAGGTGGTCGATGAGAATGGCGGCCTCATGGCCACAGAGGTGCCCATACCAGTGATGACACTGTCAGCGCAGAGACTCTTCGCGCTGTTCGAGTTCAACGACACCGGATATCAGACCTGGGACGGGCGCTATGGTGCCGGTAACGGCCTGTTCGACTTTGCTGGCGATCGACATTTCGCCGACTTCAGCATGGGCACCTTCGAGCCTGTGTACCGGGCAGTGGATCTATCACAGGCTTGGGAGCTGTCAGAGATCGAGGAGACGGTGGACGCTGCCAACGGCACCAAACGTTACGATTTCGCCCTTACAGCCAGGAACCTGACCTACGCTTGGGTGGCAGACACCAACGGCATCCGCCCTGGCACCGAGGCCGATGGGGTGCTTGATCTGTTGGAGTTCCGTTTCCACATCACTGCCAGCGCGCAGGAGATGGTCGCCGACGTGCCCATGTATCGGGTCACATTGGGAGGGGAAGACGACGTGATCGCCTCCGAGCCCATTGGCACCAAGGAATACACGGGCATATCCGTTGGCACCGATTTCAAGTACGATCATGTGATCGAGGGCTGGGATTACACCGCCCGCTCCAACAGCACCCGCCTGTGCTTGGAGAACGGTGTGATGTTCGCCACCTTCGTGCCCAATATCGTGCAAAGTTGGATCGATGCCCAGTTCTGCCAGAACCGTTCAAGCACCAGGGCGATGTTGGGACTAGTAGGTGGCGATACAGAGGTGAGCGACACCGATGATCTGCCCCGGCATTCCACCAGGATGGCCAAGAACCACATCGATTTCGTTGATGATTGGGACCGGATCGGCCGGCTCACCTGGGTCAGCAATGTGACCGTGGACGGCGAAGAGGATCAGATGTACTACCAGGTGCACGCAGGCACCAGAGGCATGATCGAAGGCGATGACGGGGCGGTGCAGGCGATCGTCATCCTCGGAGGTTATATCTACCCCGCGGGTGAGAGCATCTTCCACGACTCCACACTAGAGGTGCAGTCGTTCCTGGTGCCCATGGAGATGAGCATCGAGCCCGGCCTCGTGCTCGGCACCGCCATCGCCGCCGCCGTGGTCTGTCTGTTGGCGGTCGGTGTGGCGGTCGCAGTGCGCAGCCGTCGCAACCGTCAGAACTTCCGGCAACCACCGCAGAGGCCGTGAGGCCTCCCCCAAACCCCTTTCTTTTTCTTCAACGTCCCATCTGGATCATGCGCTGCAGCGGTATCCTGGCCCGGCGGATGATGTCGTCGCTCAGCTCCACCTTCCAGGTCATGGTCTCCAGGCTCCTTACGATGGATTCGAGGGTGGTCATCTTCATCGGTGGGCACACGGATCCACGGACCTCATGGAACCTGGCCCCGGGAGCGGTCTTGGACAGACGATGGATCATATCCCTCTCGGTGGCCACGATGTATTCGCCATCATCACTGAGTGCGGTGACCATGCCCTCGGTGGAGCCGATGATCTCCGCCATCTCCAACACCTCGGAGGTGCACTCTGGGTGGGCCATCACCTTGGCTCCAGGATTATGACGTTGCAGCGAGGCGATATCGGTGGCGGTCATGGATTGATGAGTGGGGCAGAACCCGTCCCATAGGATGATCTCCTTGTCCACATGCTTGGCAACGTAAGCGCCAAGGTTGCCATCGGGAACGAAGATCACCTGGTCAGCTTCTACCGCCCTGACGACGGGGATGGCGTTGGCCGAGGTGCAGCACACGTCCATCTCCGCCTTTGATTCGGCCGTCGAGTTCACGTACCCCACCACCACCGCTTCAGGATACCTTTTCCGCATTTCCCTGATCGCCTCCGCAGTGCACATGGCGGCCATAGGGCATTTGGCACCCTTTTCAGGGATGAGCACGGTGGTCTCTGGATTGAGGATCTTGGCGCTTTCGGCCATGAAATCCACACCACAGAACACGATCACCTCGGCGTTGGTCTCCGAGGCCAGTATGGACAAGCCCAACGAGTCACCGACGTGGTCTGCGATGTCCTGGACCTCAGGGGGCTGATAGTTGTGTGCCAGGATGATAGCTCTGAGTTCTCGCTTCAGGGTATCGATCCTCTCCTGATAGCTCATATTCCTGGCAAGTGTGGATTCCTATATATACATAATCCGGAGCCCCCTCAATGATATGCATTGTCATGTCAAGCATACTCGCAAAAGGATTAAGAGCCTCCAACGGATAGTTCAGTAGATGTTGCAGGAGGTCGTGTACGCATCGTTGCTATTGTTCTTCATCTTTGACCCCCTGGCATCGCTTCCGATATTCTTGTCGCTGACCGAGGATCAGGATCGGGAAGAGAGAAGGCACTCCGCTGACATGGCGGTCATGGTGGCCATGGTGCTGTTCCTGCTGTTCGTCACCATCGGAGAGCAGTTCCTCAGCACCTTTGGCATCTCAATGGATGGATTCCGCATCGCTGGCGGCCTGGTGTTGCTGTTGATGGGGCTGGAGATCATATTCGGTCTGGAGCTGACCAAACCCTCCAGTAAGAGCGTGGCCTGGGTGATCATGGCCACTCCGGTGCTTTCCGGGCCTGGTGTCATCACCACCGCCATCCTGTTGGTCTCCGAGGTCGGTTACATTCCTACCCTAATGGCTGGGAGCATATCGCTACTGGTGGTCTGGCTGTTCTTCCGAAATGCCTCACGCATCGTGGAATTCGTTGGCAACACCTCCATAGCGATCATGTCCCGCATCATAGGGCTGATGATCGCCGCCCTGGGCATCGATTACATGGTCTCGGGGCTATTGGATTATATTGGTCACTACCCTCAATCCATCACTCTGTTGCAGGCATTACTGGGTGCCTAGGTAATATTAAAGAACGAAGTTCACGTACGGAGGATAAGCATGAGCGAGTCTAGAGAGGAACTGGTGAAAGGATCATTCGCCGGAGGTCCTATGGATCAGATGGTATTCGAGGCCGGCATCAAGCTAGGCACAATATACCACCAGTTCATCGGCATCCCTCTTGACGCAACCAATGTGGATGTGGTGGAGCGGGCCATAGAACATGCGGTCCGTGTGCAACCGTTCGTCCTTGAGGTACGGGTCAGCATCGATCGTGGAGATCTCCGGGCCAAACGTGATGAATATGATTATCAGGTGCTATCGGGGAACATGCTGACCGTCAGCCTGGTGGTGGGGGTGGATGGCATCAGGGTGCGGGCGGGCATGCGCTACGTAAAGGAGTTACGCTATCCTTTGATGTATATCGAGGACATATGAAGGTCATAAAATTATCATGCCAACGCTATTAAACAATAAGCGCAATTCCTATAGGGCGGGCCATTCACAGGATTCGAGCTTTTGGCCATTTCGGTGGAGAGGATGATAACGAACATGAAAATAGGCATCACAGGACTTCCAGGAGCTGGGAAGACACAGGCCCTTCTCAAGGTGATTGAGATGCTCGAGGATGAGGAACTCATCGTGGGCGGGATGATCACCGAACATATAGTGGATGGCAGACGGCGCAACGGGTTCAGGGTGACCGATTGGGCTGGCAAGCGTACCGAGACCTTTGCCCATGTCGATATTGAGAGCAAGTTCATGGTCGGCAAGTTCGGCGTGGACCTGTCCGTCCTCGAAGAGGTAGGGGTCAAGGCGATCCAGGAGTCGTGCGATGGCGCCGATGTGATCGTCATCGACGAAGTGGGTAAGATGGAGGTGGAGAGCGAGCTGTTCGTGCAGGCGGTCAAGGCCGCCCTGGAGACGGAGAAGCCCATGTTGCTGACCCTCCACAAGAAGTCCAGGAACCCACTGCTTCAGGACATCCGTCGAAGGGATGACGTTCGCATTCTCGAGGTTACACCTATCAACCGTAACCTCCTTCCTTACAAGATAATGAAGCTCATGAAGGGTGAGCTGGTCTGACCTCATCAGAGGCGATCCAGGAGGGGCGTACCCTCATTCATGTTCCCAAGGACTTCAACCTCAGGGGTCCAGGCCGTCGGGTCGGCCGTGTGTTCTTCAACGCCCAGATGGCGTTCAACCGTGATGTGTCGGTGATGCTCCTTCGCGCGGTCGATGTGCGCGGTCTAGTACTGGACTCCATGGCCGCTACCGGCGCTCGGGGGTTGAGGTTGGCCAACGAGGTTGGCGACCTCGATGTGGTGATGAATGATCGGGATGAGGAGGCCCACTCGTTCATACTCAGGGGCATCCGCGACAATGGGCTGGATGCTCGGGCAGAGAACCGCGACATGCGGTCTCTGCTGGCCGAAGAGACCTTCGGCTACGTCGATCTGGACCCTTTTGGGTCACCCGTTCCTTTCATCCACGCCGCCATAGGCGGTTGCC
>JAUVWO010000118.1 GCA_030604065.1 Methanomassiliicoccales archaeon
CGAGAGAGGGAAACTGGACCACGTGTATGTGGGTGCCGACTCTCGGACGTTCTACCCCATGAAAGGGTCCGAATCGGGGATTTTCCAGGTTTTCTTCCACGGCACCCACAGGCCATTACAGGGCGTTGACACCATTGTCAGGGCTGCGGCCCTGATATCAGATCAGGAGGACATCACGGTCACTCTAGTTGGTAACGGGCCTGAGCGCCCTGCGATAGACAGGCTGGTCCGCGAACTCGATGTTCGTAATGTGAGACAAATGGATTGGATACAGTTCGCCTCTCTTCCTCAAGCGATCGCCCGTTCCTCTGTTTGCTTGGGGGGGCATTTCTCCAACCATGGAAAGGCCAGCAGGACCATAGCTGGAAAGACATTCCAATATATTGCCATGGGCAAACCTACGATTCTGGGGGATTCCCCCGCCAACCGGGAACTGTTCAAAGACGGCCAGGACTGTTTAATGGTTGAGAGGGAGAGTCCGAGGGAACTTGCGGATGCAATCCTCCTTCTCCATCAGGACAGCGAATTACGCAACCACATCGCTGAAGGTGGCCTGAGGACTTTCAAACTTCGATGTGACGAGTACGCTGTTTCGGAACAACTTGAAAAGGTATTGTCATCCCTCGACTAGATGGTATGGTGAGGGTCATCCCTATGTTTGAGACCTACCGCTGTCTGGAATAGCCTAACCATGCATCTGTCCCCAAGCAGACCGACTATTATCAGCATCAAGTGACGGAGCCTTCTTGGATCCAGTTTCGCTGCTTCGGTCAAGTGGGGGCGGGCATGGTGGGCGTCCCCATCTATTAAGTTCATGCTGGCGATGTCAAAGTGGATACGAGCCGAAGCTCGGGGATTCTTCTGATAACGGTGGGCATATCTATCGAGCATCATTTCTAGTGCCTTTCTGAGTGCGGGCTTGTTCCCGGACACGCTCCCAGGCAACCTTACGACCTCCAAGAGTTCTTCCTCTACGGAACTGAACCGGCAAACGTCAGATAATCTTAGGAGCAGATCCCAGTCCTCAAGTGCTGGCATGGTCTCAGAGAAGCAACCTACATCCAATAGATGCGATCTCTTCACAAGTACGGAATCCACGGGTATTGTATTCTTAGTAAGTAACCAATCCTCAATACCATCCCCTCGAATAGATGGGATATGGGCACGAATATTGTTCCCCATGGTGACGATGTATTGACATGTCGCCAATCCTGCATCATAAGCATGGATGCAGGACAGCTGCTTCTCAAGCTTCTGGGGCCTCCATAGGTCATCACTGTCCTGGAATGCAATGAATTCACCCTTGGAACGACGGATGCCCTCGTTCCTAGCGACCGATGGTCCTGAGTTACATCCAAGTTTAATGTAATTGATACGAGGATCGTTCAGAGAATTGATCACACCCTCGGTGTCATCAGAGGAACAATCATCAACCACGATGACCTCAAGATTGGCATGCGTCTGTGCAAGCACTGTGCCTATGGATGATGACAGAAGATGCGCTCGATTATAGGTGGGAACGATGACCGAAACCAATTCCTCGTCGATGTTTGGCCCCCCATCAACCACCAGATCACCATATTGAATGCTGTACGACCATAGGTAGATTTATCATATAAATGCATCCGGTTCCAATGGGTTCTGGCAATCGTCCTGAGGTCAGCGTGATAATACCCACATATGAGAGGCCAGAAAAGCTAATTAGAGCGATACGCAGCGTGCTGGAGCAAGAGGTCTGCCGGTTGGAGGTGATTGTGGTCGACGATCACTCCATGGATGACACCGGTGATGTGGTTATTGGGCTTGGTGACCCTAGGGTTATGTACCTGAAGCAACAGGAGAGGCGGGGCAGCAGCCAAGCAAGGAATGTAGGCTTGGAACTGGCCAAGGGTGATTTCATCGCTTTCCTAGACGATGACGATTTCTGGTTGCCTGGGAAGCTCTCAGCCCAGCTTAGAGCGTTCTCGGAAGATAACGGACTTGGTATTGTGTACACAGGCTACGAGATCGTCCTAGAGGCTGACGGAAGTACGGTGATGAGGGTGGAACCGGACATTGAAGGTGATGTGCACCGGACCATGATCAGGTACAACTTTATTGGCAGTCCCACTCCCCTTATCCGACGTTCTGTCCTCAATGCCAGCGGTGGGTTCGACCCCGCTCTCACCCATTGCCAGGACTGGGATCTCTGGATAAGAGCCACTGCCATAACTCGGATCAGGGCACTCCCTCAGATCCTCGCTGTATACTCCATTCACGGGGATCAGAAGTCCACGGCGCTAAGCGATAAGATCCTCGGCAGGGAGGCCATACTTGAGAAGTATAGGAACGAGATAGGCGAGGATAGACGGGCGATGGCTAGACATCTTGGTCAATTGGGGGCCATGAAATTGCTGAAAGGCGACATCAGCGGCGGCCGAAAGGCTTTGATAGGTTCCATTACCTGTTGGCCTCTGCAATGGAGATCGGTTCTATACCTCCTGACAAGCTCAGTCCCGTCACTGGCTAAGAAACTGGTCGCTCGCCGGGAAACTATTTTGGCTGGGAATATTAGAATAGTGTGATACGCTTCCAAGAGGACCACGATAATTATTTATAAGTCGGCCAGGATTAATGGGGTTAGATGAACACGCTCGGTGGATCCGTCATCCGTGGACCGTTGAGCGTAGCCATCATCGTTTTGGTACTATAGGGAAGACCCCGTTATCTGGTCTTCCCCGTCATCGTGTTCTGGAGAGTGTAAACCATGAAAGGTTCTGAGATCGTTGTGGATGTCCTGCAAAGGGAGGGTATAGACGCAGTCTTCGGCTACCCTGGGGCGGCCACGTTGCCCATATATGACGAGCTGTACGGTTCTGAAGTTCGACACATACTGGTCCGCCACGAGCAGGGCGCGGCCCATATGGCCGATGCCTACGCCCGGGTCAAAGGATCGCCAGGGGTGTGCATAGTCACATCCGGCGCCGGCGCAACCAACCTGGTCACCGGCATCGCCACTGCCTATCTGGACTCATCCCCGGTGGTCGCGATCACCGGGCAGGTGCCCACCGAGATCCTGGGATCTGATGGTTTCCAGGAGGCGGACATATTCTCGCTGATGATGCCCATCACCAAGCATAACTTCCGGGTCATGAGGCCTGAGGACCTGGCCGTGTCCATGGTCTCTGCGTTCCGAATCGCCACCAACGGGCGTTACGCACCGGTCCATGTCGACATCCCGCGTGACATGCAGACCGAGGATGCCGGAGAGGTCGAGGGCATCGAGGTGCCCTACGTCAACG
>JAUVWO010000096.1 GCA_030604065.1 Methanomassiliicoccales archaeon
CACCACCGCACCCGCACCGGCCCTGGCCACCATGGCCAGCGACTCGCCGGTCTCGCCCACCATCCCGGAGGCGAGCATAGTGGGGTTGCCCATCCTGATCCCGCATACTTCTACGCTCAACCTGGACATGTACGACCGCTCGATCGACTTACAATGTTATAAGTGAATCGGGAACCAGGTCGAACAGGCCCGTAGATCTTCCAGAAGCACCATGCCCCGACAGGGTGAAAGGAGAGATCATTAGAACGAATGGATAGAAACCGGGTGGAACTCCGCCTAACAGGATCAGGCCATGGAAAATTACATTGAACCAAAGCCAGAAGACCATCCCGGCATGGGTCCAAAACTTCGGTCGATGTACGGCGATGATTTTGTTGCAGGTCCTCATACGTGCTTCGCCGTCATTGTAAACGATATGATGGAAAAACGGTAAACTGAACTCTCTGACCACATCCTCTTTAAAGATACGTCCGTGATCCTTTCTCGACGAACCTTCCATCATCGAGTCCCCTATAGCCAATATGATTCTGATCATAAGGGCATTTCATCCCTATATGTGGGCAGACATAGGGAGCGTTAAATATATCCAAGAGATAGCTTGAAGCGGGCTGTGAGACCGATGGATGTACAAAGGATCCGGGATGATTTTCCATTCTACAGCATACACGACCTAGTGTACCTCGACAATGCCTGCCAGACCCTGAGACCGGTCCAGGTGATCGAAGCAATGGATGGCTACTACCAAGAGTATCCGGCCTGCGGTGGGCGATCGGTACATCGTCTTGCCACCCGAGTTTCCATCGCCATGGAGAGGGCGCGCGAGAGCGTGTCCCGGCTGGTGGGGAACGGCGATCCCGATCAGCTGATATTCACCAAGAACTGCACCGAGTCATTGAACATGGTGTCCAAGGGCTACCCCCTATCCAGGGGGGATGTGGTGGTGACCACCGACATAGAGCACAACTCCAACTGCGTCCCGTGGCTTCAGATGGCAGATCGCGGCGTCCGCAAGAGGCATGTATCGACCGGCGAGGACGGATTACTTGACCTTGAAGCGTTCAAGGAGGCCATGACCCCAGAGGTGCGCATGGTGTCCATGGTCCACACCAACAACATCTTGGGCACGACGATCCCGGCGAGGGATGTGGTGGAGATCGCCCACGACAACGGTTCGCTGGTGATGCTCGATGGCGCTCAGGCCGCGCCTCACATTCCGGTGGACGTCGAATCCCTCGACGTGGATTTCTACGCATTCTCATTGCATAAAATGCTAGGGCCCTCTGGCATGGGGGCGCTGTACGCCAAGGAAGCATGCCTGGAATCGATGGAACCCATAATCGCAGGTGGCGGAACGGTGGGGATGACAAGCTACGACGACATGCAGCTGCTGCCCTCTCCAGACAAGTTCGAGGCCGGCCTGCACAACTACGCGGGCATCATCGGATCGGGTGCAGCGGCCGAGTACCTGATGGCTCTGGGCATGGATCAGGTAAGGGAACATGATATTGCCCTGAACCGATACCTTTCATCGCTCCTGCGGGACCTGCCCGGAGTGCGTATCCTCGGTCCTGAGGACCCGGGATTGAGATCTAGCATACTATCATTCAACGTTGGTGGGTTGAACCCCCATGATGTGGCTATGGCCCTAGATGAGATAGACGGTGTGCTAGTGCGCTCAGGATACCACTGCTGCCACGCCTACTTCAACGCTCATGGGATCAAGGGATCGGTGCGGGCATCGACCTATCTCTACAACGATCGCCGAGATTGCGAACGCATGGCTCAGGCACTCAGGACGCTGATCGCAAAGCTGGGCAAATGACCGTCCTGACCTCACCGTCCTGGATCGATCGCACGACCCTCATACGGCAGTCAGGCGATAGCTCAAGTGGTGAGCCCCCATCCCATCCCAGGACCTCTATCCCATCTGGTAGGTCGGTGACATAGTATCTACCATCCACCCGATAGGCCAGGGATCCCGGCGCCAGCAACAGTATTCCATCCCCTCGGGGCAGACGGGGCACCAGTTCCACATCCGTCCCCACACCCATGGTGTCCACCTCGGCGATCATCTCGCCCATATCGTCCATCGCCAGCTGGAGCCCATGACTCTCGATGCCTTGATTGAATCCGACCATGGCACCTCCCAGCACCGCGAGAAGGGTCACACCTACTCCCATCATCGCTGCTCGTGAGAGCAGGAACTCCATCATACCGCCGCCTCCATCCACACGTGGTCGCCACGACATTCCAGCTTTAGGCGCACCTTGCCCGAGAGCTCCATGCGCTCTTGGCTCCTAAGCGCCATCGGAGGAGAGTCCATGGGCATGGTCTCGCTCCAGGTCCCCCAATGGCACTCGATGATATGGCTGTTCGGCTCCTGTCCCCCTGCGATCAAGGTACCATCGATCTCCAGCTCCACCAACTCCACGGTGCCGTTACCGCCCAAAAGGGTCCTGACCGCGGCATTGCGCAGTGCCTCCCCCTCATGGACCGTGGCCCTCTGACCGACCTTGGCCGTCTCAACGTCCACATACTGTTGCACCAGCGGCAGTGATAGCGATAGGATGAGCATTGCCAGCATGATCCGAAGCGGCAGCCCCAGCATCCCCCTTCGATCGCCCCTTAGCATGCGATCACCCTATGATCACCGGGATGCTCAAGCCATCATCGGTGCCCAGGTCGCTCCTGGCCACAGTAACGGTCACGAAACCGACCCCACGCTCGTAGCTGCTGGCCACCAGACCTTCGAACGCCGCCTGACCCTTGCTGTCAGTGATGGCGTGTGCCATGCCGCCGTCGGCAGCAAGGATGCCGCATCCGGACAGGACCACGCTGGCCCCGGAGACCGGGTCGCCGTCCCTGTCAGCCACGGTTATGGTCAAAGCTATGCTATCGTTGCCCATCCGACCGCCTTCCATGGTTTCTTCTAGCAATATTTGGCAGCGGTCACAATTCACCGATCCAATGGACTCAGGGGCCTCCAGCCCACCCATCCAACCCATGATGAGGGCAGTACCCATCCCGGCGATCAATACCATTATCATCAATTGCAATGGCAGCCCCTCGATGCCGGCGCCTCCGTCCTTGGCTATGCGCTTCCTCACCCGGACCCTCACGATCCTTCTCTTGGCATCCATACCCGTTCCAGCACCGAATGGGGATAAAACACGGGCCGCTACAGATAGACTACAACCTGACCTCTGCCACGGTATCGTACCTCGGTCCCTGAGGGGATAGAGTGCTCCGCTTCAGCCGGATGGCCTCCACTCTGAGCGGGCCGAACTCCGAACCCTTATTATCGGCGATCAGGTCCCTGATCTGGTTGGAGCCTCGCGGTCCACGCATCCTGGCCACGGTCAGGTGGGCCGAGAATGGCCGTTCGTCGCAGCGAATGCCCTGTCGATCAAGATACTGATGCAACCGTCTAGCGACCACTGCTAGCGGATCTGCGCATTGGACCCCGATCCATATCACTCTGAGCCGAAGCGGCGAGGGGAAGGCACCCATGCCTTCCAGACCGATATCGAAGGGATCGATGCCTTCCACCGACCGTCTCATTGCATCCACGATGGTCTCAGTATCACAAACATTAACACTCCCAAGGAACTCGACGGTCAAATGCATCGATCGTGGGTCGACCAGCTTGATGTCGGCCTTGCACTCCCGGAGCTCCTGGTTGAGCCTCTCCAGAGGCCTGAGGGCGCCAACGTCGACCGAGATGAAGGCGCGGTAGTTCATATCACTGGATCTGAGCGCACATAGATAAGCATGACCGCGTACGATGGTCAAGCGTTACTATGATACGCATTTTCATATGTCTGCGTTTTCTGCCAACGCCCCTCGGATAAAGGTTAATAATCCATACTGGATTCTCCCGGCGATGACCTACGACCTGATCGTTGTCGGGGCCGGACCCGCAGGATTGACGGCTGGAGTCTACGCTCGATCCCGTAAGCTGGAAACGCTGATACTAGATGCTGGCCGGGTAGGCGGACAGCTCATCGGCCTGTACCCTGACAAGACCATATACAACTTCCCAAGCTTCTCCATAATCCAGGCCCGCAAGCTGGCCGAGAAACTCGAAGCTCACGCACAGCACATGGGATGCGAGATACATGAGGGGGAGAGCGTCGAGACCATCGAGGACGGGGATGAGGAGCTGGTCGTCAGAACGTCGAACGGCGAATACACCGCCCGGTCGGTCATAATCGCTATCGGCATGGGGCAGTTCAAGCCGCGGAGGCTGGGCGTGCCCGGTGAGCTGGAGAACGAGGGGCGGGGCGTCTACTACAAACTACCGGAAAAGGACAGGCTGGTTGGCAAGCGCGTGTTCATGGTCGGAGGAGGGAACAGCGCCCTGGAGATGGCCCTCATATCCTGCGCTGTGGCCAAGACCACGGTGTGTCATCGCCGTGACTGCTTCCGAGCCGATGAGAGCGTGGTGGATATGGTCGAACGGTCCAGCATATGCAAGGTCATGAACTCCAATGTCAAGGAGATCCATTATGATGATAAGGGCGTGAAGGCGATCAGCTACATTGACTGCGATGGAAAGGAGCATCGAGCGGATGCCGACATGGTCGTGATCAATATCGGTATCTCGCCTGACCTTGGTGATCTGAAGCGTTGGAACTTGGAACTTGAGGACGATCTCATCAAGGCGGGGTTCAACATGAGCACGTCCCGTCCAGGCATCTTCGCCTGTGGCGATGTGATCACATATCATGGCAAGTACCGACAAATCATCACCGCCTGTGGAGAGGCAGCCACTGCCTGCAACTCGGCCTACAAGTTCATCAAGAGACCATACTGGGCTTAGCGCAATCCTCTTCTAACCCCGACGACCGCCACCTCGGTGATCAATAGTGCCAACAGCACTCCGATCGTGCCGGCTTATGCGATCGTGCCACAATACACAGACTACATCGACACCAGGGAATTTAAGGCACCATCCAACACCATGTCAAAAAACAACCATGTAAGCAAGAGACCGACACCAAGCCTATGAACATCCTAACC
>JAUVWO010000046.1 GCA_030604065.1 Methanomassiliicoccales archaeon
AAGATCGACCTTGTGGTGCAGTCATTCTCGCCATCGGCGGATGCGGTCATAATCAACCGTGGGGCCAATATCAAGGTAACGGACAAACCGGCCAAGGATGCGTTGGCCAACGTACCAAGGATCAACTATGAGGACATCGGCGGCCTAGGTGACGAAGTTCGCAAGGTTCGGGAGATGATCGAGCTTCCGCTCCGCCACCCCGAATTATTCGAGCGGCTTGGAGTGGAGGCACCAAAAGGAGTGCTGCTTCATGGACCCCCAGGAACGGGTAAGACTTTGCTGGCCAAGGCAGTGGCCGGGGAGACGAACTCCAACTTCATCTCCATCAGTGGGCCGGAGATCATGAGCAAGTTCTACGGCGAGAGCGAGGGGCGGCTCCGTGAGATATTCAAGGAGGCCGAGGATAACGCCCCCTCCATCGTATTCATCGACGAGATCGACTCCATCGCCCCCAAACGTGATGAGGTCAGCGGGGAGATGGAGCGACGCATCGTGGCCCAGCTATTATCCCTGATGGACGGATTGGAGGGCAGGGGCAAGGTGGTGGTCATCGGGGCCACCAACCGTCCCAACGCCCTGGATCCTGCGCTCAGACGACCGGGTCGATTCGATCGTGAGATCGAGATATCGATACCCAACCGGGGGGGCCGCCTGGAGGTGCTCACCATCCATACCAGAGGGATGCCATTGACCGATGATGTAGACCTGGAGCGCATCGCCGATCTTACCCACGGCTACGCCGGCGCCGACCTGGCCGCCCTCTCAAAAGAGGCGGCCATGCACGCCCTCCGTCGGGTTCTGCCCAGCATGGATCTGGAGATGGACAGCGTACCGCTGGAGCTGCTGCGCGATCTCAATGTCAATCGCGATGACATGATGGCCGCGCTCAGAGAGATGTCGCCCTCGGCGCTCAGGGAAGTGATCGTCGAGTCGCCCGATCTACACTGGGACGATATCGGTTCCCTAGAAAACGTTAAACAGGAACTCAGGGAATCGGTGGAGTGGCCGCTCAAGTACTCGTCGATCTTCGACCATTTCCACGGGCACCCCCCCAAGGGTATACTGCTCTACGGCCCCCCAGGCACTGGAAAGACCATGCTAGCTAAGGCTGTGGCCACCGAGAGTGAGACCAACTTCATATCGATCAAGGGGCCAGAGTTCCTCAATAAGTGGGTGGGCGAGAGCGAGAAGGCGGTGCGCGAGACGTTCCGTAAGGCCAGACAAGCTGCGCCCTGCATCATCTTCTTCGATGAGATCGACTCCATCACCCCGGTGAGGGGAGGCGACCATGGTAGCCAAGTGACGGAGAGAGTGATCTCGCAGATACTCACCGAGCTAGACGGTCTGGAGGGCCTAAACGACGTGGTGCTCATTGCTGCCACCAACCGCCCAGATATGATCGACCCAGCGATGCTGCGACCTGGACGCTTCGACCGGCTGATCAAGATACCCCCTCCCGATGAAAAGGGGCGTCTGGAGATCATGAAGATACATACCAAGGATAAACCCCTGGACGAGAACATAGACCTAAAGAATATTGCCAGACGCACCGAAGGATACACCGGGGCCGACCTGGAGGCGCTGGTGAACGAGGCGGTCATGCTAACCATCCGCGACGTGGTGAAAAGGAATGCCGAACACGACCTTGAGATGCTCAAAGGTGAGGTCATCCCCAAGCGGGCCTTCGACGAAGCCCTGGTCAAGATCCGACCGGTCTCCAAGAAAGAGCTCCAGACCTTCGAGAAGATCGCCGGGGACTTCGAATACGTGAGGTGAAGTAATGAATGAAGGGAGAAAGAGGAGGGCGCCCTGGGATGAGATATTCCTTATGAATGACTGGGACGTCCTACAAGAAGAGATGCGCGAGCACATGAACCGGCTCTATGATGAGTTCCTGCGCGGGGCGGAGTCACCGGGCACCAAGGTATACGGATATCACATGACCGTTGATCGTAACGGTGATAGGCACGTCGAGGAGTTCGGCAATGTCGGACCAGGACTGAGGATGCCGGACGAGATCAGGCGGATGCCCTACCAGATCGCCGAAGAGTGGGACCCGTTCATGGACATAATTGAGAAGGGGGGCAAGATCAACCTGTTGATAGAGATCCCGGGAGTGGCGCATGAGGATATCGATATACGGGCCTCGGGCTCCAGCGTGGAGATAAGGGCCAAGAAAGGTGACCGTGATCTGCACAAGGTTGTGAAGCTGCCTTGCCAGGTGGATCCAGAGAGCTCAAAGGCCCGTTATCACAATGGCGTCCTGGACGTGACCTTCGACCGAGTGAGCATCGAGGGCTGGAAAGAGGTGCAGTTGGACTGATCGACGCTGCCCCCCACATACCTTTTTCTGGGCATTCTGGCCCTATGTATCTTTTATATAGAAGAACAACCTGTTTTAAACCCCGTGAGAAGAGATGACCTTATAAATGGCACCCGCGACGTACTGGTACGCAGCGGATTCTCGATATCCCGACCATTGAACATAAGGTCCATCAGCTTCGATGTGGTCGCCAGACGCAACGATCGTCTCACCATTGTCAAGATCCTATCGAACGTGGATGCGTTCTCACGGGAGAACGCCGAAGAGCTGAAGGTACTTGCAGAGGCTTTGGAGGCCTCACCGCTGCTCATCGGGGAACGCTCTGGTTCGGGAGCGTTGGAGGACGGCATCGTCTACTCGCGCTTCAGCATCCCTATCATCTCCATCGGTACGTTGGCCGACCACGTACTGAACGATGCGCCGCCGCTCATTTTCGCTGCCCCCGGGGGACTTTACGTAAGAATGGACAGTACCCTGCTTCACCGCGTCAGGGTGGAGAGGAATATCAGCCTAGGAACGCTGGCCGAAGTGGCCGGAGTGTCCCGCCGCACCATACAGATGTACGAGGCTGGTATGGGAGCGATGATCGACGCCGCCTTGCGGTTGGAAGAGTACCTTGATGTGCCCATCGTAGAACCCATAGACCCCTTCGACTATCATCTTGAGTCTCCCGAACAAGTGGTGGACCTGGACTCCGTCGACCCGTTCACCAACAGCATCTTCGACCTGCTGAGCGGCATGGGCTACGCCATCACTCCGACAATACGCTGCCCATTCGAGGCCTTGAGTAAATTAGACAGTCTGCTCATACTCACCGGCCTAGGCCAAGACGAGGCCCGACTGAAACAAAAGGCCCTAGTGGTGAGCGATCTGTCACAGATCACCATGAGACAGTCGGTCATATTCGTGGAGAGAATGCGTAGCAGGAACAATCTAGAGGGAACGGCGTTGGTGGGTAGGGATGAACTCCAGAACCTGGGCGACTCGGACCGGTTCATCAAGCTGGTCATCGAAAGGAGCGCCAATGATGAACAGGATTGAACTCGAAGGCTGCGCCGTGGACGTGATACCTGTGGTGCGGGGGCTAGTGTCCGAGGCCGACCGGGTTGAAAGAATGGTAACTGAGAGCACCCGAGCGGTGGCGGTTTCGCTGTCCCGCGAGGAGATCGAGGGCATACGTTCATCCACCGGGCCCATGGGCTATGATCCCAGTCCCACCGAAGAGATCTACGCTCGGTTACTGGCCCGTTTCGGTGAGGTCCAGCTGCCCCCGCCTTGCCATGTGGCGGCGGTGAGAGCGGCCGACAACGCTGGCCTGCCATTGGTTCCACTGGATATGAATGAGGACCTATTCTCAGAACGGTATACCGAGCTGGTGCGAGTAAGGGACCTTGTGTCGGAGTCGTTACGTGCCCGCCGGGCCAAGCATCGGACGTTCATCGCCGACTCCCTTGTGGATTTCGTGATGGAGTGGGATGATTGGATCAACGCTTCAGCAGGATTCAGACGTCTGGAAGAGGAACGACTGGTCCATATGGCCCAAGTGTTGCACAACTCGGCCCGTCATCACAGCTCGATGCTAGCATTCGTTGACCTGGAACTGCACCAGCGACTGCTTGGGTTGCTGTGATCAATATTCAACGCCCCGGCGGGCCTGCACCCCGCGCTGGAACGGATGCTTGACCATTCGCATCTCTGTGACATAATCGGCCATCTCCCTCAACCATTCAGGAGCGTTGCGTCCGGTCAGCACCACCTCCACACCCGGAGCTCGACATTCTATGGCCTCCCTGACCTCGGCCACGTTGAGCAGGCCGAAATCAAGAGTGATGCATATCTCGTCCAGTATCACCATTTCATTGATCCCAGAAGAAAGCACCTCCCTAGCCCGAGCCAGCCCATCCCTTGCCGCCTGATGATCTTCCGGGGGCACCTGATCCCGATGCAGGAACTGTCCCCGACCGAACTGTTCCAGGGGGATGCCCATGCGCCTGAACCCCTGCACCTCTCCATAGGATAACCCTTGCTTCATGAACTGGAGTACATACACCCTGCGGCCGTTGCCCCAGGCCCGAAGGGCCAGACCGAACGATGCGGTGGTCTTCCCCTTGCCATCTCCCGTGTACACATGGATCAGACCTGTATCTTCTGCCGACATCATCTCACCGGGAGTGAATTGATGTGTTCGGCCAAAGTGTTTATGGCTCCATGTGGTTCCAGGGAGCATGCTTGAGATAGAGCTCAAGTGCCCATGTGCCGACCTAGAGGCGCTAGAAAAGAGACTTGTGGCACTGGGAGCGGAGCCGACCGGCGACCTGGAACAGAATGACGTATATTTTATCCACCCATGCCGCGACTTCGTGGCCACTGACGAGGCCCTCCGTGTTCGCCGGCAGGGGGATGGGTCCACACTGCACTACAAGGGGCCCAGGGTCGACCTTGTCACCAAGACCCGCGAGGAGATAGGCGTTCCCTTGGTGGATGAGGGGGCAATGATGCTTGTGCTGGAGCGCCTGGGCTTCCGAAGCGGCCCGATGGTCATCAAAAGCAGACGCACCTTCCTGCTCCACGGGGTGGAGGTGTCGCTGGACAGGGTCCAGGGACTGGACGGCTATGTGGAACTTGAGATCATGGGTGATGATCTTGAGAGCGGCCGGAAGCGGCTTCTGCGGCTACGCGATCTGCTGGGGCTAAGGGGCAGCGAAATGCGCTCCTATCTGGACCTCATCGAAACCCAGACCGACATTTAGAAATACGCTGGCTTGAATGACAATGTCAATGGGTGGATCGGATCGGGGAGAAGAGAGGACGTGCCGCATCTGTGGGGGCACCGTACCACAGGGTGGAAGGTTCTGTCCTCGCTGCGGCAACGATCTGGACGCCCCTATGGGCTGCGTTCATTGTGGTACCGAGATACCTAGGGGGGGCACGTTCTGTCCCCACTGCGGTGCAGTCAAGGGCTACCGTTCGACCCCACCGATCATCATGCCCCGTCGAGAAAGGCTTTCGTTCATGGCAATGGTACAGGGTATCAGCGCATGGGGGGTGCTAGCGCTTCTGTTCCT
This sequence comes from Methanomassiliicoccales archaeon, assembly GCA_030604065.1. Lineage (GTDB taxonomy): Archaea > Thermoplasmatota > Thermoplasmata > Methanomassiliicoccales > JAUVWO01 > JAUVWO01. The sequence goes on from JAUVWO010000046.1 coordinate 5,389, forward strand.
GTTGATGGTCAACGTGGTCATAGCCCTGTGGAGCATTTGGCTTATCACACCGTACGCACTGGAGGACTATACCACCTTGTTCATAGTCACTCCTTGGATCGTGCCCATCGTGAACATTCACGGCATCGGCTTCGCCATCGTTCACGCCATCTTTGTACTGGCGATCGCTCTGTCGTTCGCCTTCTCCGTCAAGGTCAGCTGGGAACGCTTCGGGGACGAGCTCATGTTCCGATCCAAGGAACGCAGCCCCCTGTTCATCATCGGCACCATATTCTTCGCCCTTCTCTTCTTCAACACGATATTCTACCTACTGATAGGTGCGAGTGGAAATGATCCAGTGGTCCCCGACCACACGGACGTGCCGCTGTGGCAGAACATCTACTACCTTACCCGCGCATCGGTGTGGGAGGAGGTCATCACCAGGGTGCTGTACATTGGGGTCCCGCTGCTTCTGGTGCACACGCTACAAGGGAAACGGGAGAAGGTCTGGAGATACGCGGTCGGTGGCGGGTTCCAGCTGGGCAAATGGGAGCTGACGTTCGTGACGGTCAGCTCCGTCGTGTTCGCCCTCGCCCATGTATTCGGCTGGGACTGGTACAAGGTCGTGCCCACATTCATCGCCGGGCTGGCCTTCGGTTACCTGTTCCTACGCTTCGGGCTGTGGGCCAGCATCCTGCTCCATTTCGCATTTGACTACCTGTCGATGCCCATGGAGGTCAACAGTTCGGTGACGGTGCTGGTACTCATCGGCCTCCTGATGCTGATATGGATCGCGATCGGTGCTGTGCAATTCGGCCTATACACCCGAGACGTGGTCGGGTTCATACGACCCGCCAGCAAGGATCGGCCAACAGAACCTGAACCGCCAAGGAACGGTTTCGTATGCCCATCATGCGGGAACACCAAGGCCAGGTATGTGAACGGCGAGCTCGAATGCCTGCATTGTGGTAAACGGTTCTAGAGCGATCTCATCAATCGGTCCCTAGAACGAGCTGCAGCATCCAGACCACGTGACTCTAGCACGTACCAGCCGCTGTAGCCATTCAGACATGACAGGGTCCGTTCCAAGGGCACGGTCCCATCTCCCAAGGGCAGATGGGCGTCGCGGCTACCGTCGTTGTCATGGACATGCAGATGCACCACCCGATCGGCCAAACCTAGGAACTCATCCAGCTCTCCGGCCACATGGGCGTGCCCGATGTCCAGACAGATGCCCAACTCGGTGCCCTCCAATAGCTCCACCATCTGCTGGGGACGGGTGATGATAAGGAAACTTTCCGGAGGCATGTTCTCCACCGCCACCGGCACTCCAGCATCGGCAGCGATCCTGTCCAACGTTCCCATGGCATCCTTGAGATTGGCCAGAGCACGCTCCCTCATCCTTGAGGACATGGGCGACCAACGGCCTGGATGCACCGTGACCATGTGAGCCCCCAGTTCAGCCGCGCTCTCGATGGTCATCTTCAACTCCTCTATGGCCGCATTCCGCATGCGGGGAGAGACCGAGGCCACATTCACATCGCTGAACGGGGCGTGCACCGATATGGGAATTGGATAGCATGCTAGCAACTCGGCGAGCTCGTCCCTGCACTCCGGCAATGAAAGCCTGCCTTCAGCGGTTATCTCCCAAGCTTCGAATCGACCCCGCACCGCTGCCAGCGCCTCCGCCGGAGACAAAGTGGCCAGCATGGGGTCGGAGACCGCGATCACTGGATCACTCCATTCTCCGTTCTCGGTGCAACCTGATCTATGAGCGCCTCGATGTCTTCGGACCTGATGCTCACCACCAGTGCCCCCAGCGGCGGGTCTCCATCCACAAAGCTGACCTTGCCCATCAGGGCAACCTGCTTGTTCAGATACAGGATGATCTCGTTATCGGATGCCCCGTGGTGCAACGCACCTCTTGTGGCATCCAGTATCTTCTGCTTCCTGATGGCCGCCTTGAATGCGTCCAGGGATCCAGTGGTCCCCAACAGATGATCATCAACGATCTTGATCTCTAGGTCAGGGAAAAGCGCTCGCGCCGCCTGCATCACGCGGTCCTGATCCTCGGTCGGGTTGACCTCGGTCCTGACCTCTACCCAGGGCATGGGTCCGCCAGAGAGTCAGTAAGTTATATAACATTGGGGGCCAACTATGGCCTGATGCGAGCCCAGATAGTGCACAGACTGGCCAAGGACAACATCCTGCTCGAACCAGGCGCCATAGAGTACCTAATGGGCAAGGACGACCCTATGGTCTTCGCTAGGAGTGCGCTGGCGGCGATGCGCCAGCAACCTCTGTTCCTGACGTTGGAAGATCTGGCCGAGTTCTCCCAGGAGTCTGTCTCCACCAAGGTCGCCCCCCGCGACGTCCGACCATCGCTTGTATCCGCCGATGAGGTAAAGACCATGGTGGATCTCAAAGGGAGACCCACTGACATCACTGGGAACTCGACCTGTGAGGGGAACATCGAAGACTTCGCTCGATACTTCCAGGATCGCTTCCAGACCATGAGGAGGCTGCTGCAACGAAGGAGAGAGCTTGTAGGCGCTGGCTCCATCAGACTGGTGCGCCGGCGAGGGGGCGATGTTAAGATCATCGCCCTGGTGAACGAAGCTCGCACCACCAAGAACGGACACCTGCTGATGGAGCTTGAGGACGATGATGATCACATTCTTGCTCTCATCCGGAAGGACTCGCCGCTGAAGAACGAGTCCATCATCGCCGATGAGGTCATTGGTGTATGCGGTAAGATGAATGAGGGCGGAGACATGATCTATGTGGAGAATGTCATCCGCCCCGACGTGCCACTCAACAACGATCTGGCACCGAACGACTCGTCCAACCTGGTAGCTTTCCTATCCGATGTGCACTATGGCAGCAACACCTTCCTGCAGAAGCAATGGGACCGCATGATGGACTGGGTAAAGACCGATGGCGTGACCAGCGGACTGACATACATGGTGTTCCCAGGGGACGTGGTCGATGGGATAGGCATTTTCCCAGGTCAAGAGAAGGAGCTGCTGGTGCATGACATCTATGAGCAGTATCGGGGGTTGGCGGAGATGCTCAAGGACATACCTGACGGCATCAAAGTGGTCGTCCAACCTGGGAACCACGATGCGGTACGGCCAGCCGAGCCCCAGCCCGCCTTCTTCAAGGAGGTGACCGACATGTTCGACTCCTCGGTGATGTTCATAGGCAATCCGTGCTGGCTGGAGATCGAAGGGAGGAGCATACTCAGCTATCATGGTCGAAGCATCGATGACTGGGTCAACAATGTCCGCCATCTAACCTACGAGAACCCCCTAGAGGTCATGAAGGAGATGTTGGTGCGTCGTCATCTAGCCCCCATGTATGGTGGAAAGACCCCATTGGCTCCGGAAGAAAAGGATTATATGATCATCGACAGGGTGCCCGACATCTTCGTCACCGGTCACGTTCACGGCGCCGGGGCCACGATGTACAAGGGCATACGCATGATAAACGCCTCGACCTGGCAGGACCAGACCTCTTTCCAGAAGATGCATAACTTCAACCCAGACCCGGCCAAGGTTCCGCTGGTGCATCTAGGCACCGGCAAGATAACCATGATGCACTTCAACAATTGACTTCGTGACTTATGAAGATAAATCATTGAGAAAGTGTTTCATCCGAGCATCAAGACGAGCAGGATGAGAGCGAAGCCCAGGATCAGCATGCCGTAGGCGATGACCCATATGGCGGTGAACACCCGGCCCCGGAACTTCGGGTCATGCCATCCCTCCTCCAGCCAATCCATCAAGCTCAATTGGCCGCCTCTCCCTTCTTCTTGATGATCTTGAGCGAGAAGATGGCGTCCCTCTCCATCTCCTCTAGGCGGAATGAGATGAACCTCTCGGCCTCTTCGAGCTCGGGTATGACCTTGAACTCCAGGGCATTGACCCTGCGCTTGGTCTTCTCGATCTCGTCCAGGAGCTTCTTCATCGTCGTCTCGATCTCCGCCGCGAGCGCTATGGTCTCCACCAGGTTCTCGAACGCCTTGACCGCCTCGTCGATGTAGGGAGAGATACCAATGACACCGTAGCCCCTCTTGTCGATGGGGGTCTTGACGCTGGTGGCCTCGATCTCCGGGACCGCCAGACCCATGATGCTCTTGCTCCTGAGCTCTATCTTGATTTCAACGTTGAGGGCGAAGGCTGCCGACTGCAGGGGTATGGCCCCCTCCACAGCCCTGGCAATGGCGATCTTGTGCATACCCTCCTCGTAGTCCTTGACCACGCGCTCGCGCACGCCCTTGGCCTTCTCCAGGATCTCGAAGAACTCCATGATGAGCCCGTCACGCTTCATCTTCATGATCTTGTGACCAGACTTGCTCAGCTTGATCTTCTTCTTCACCTCCAGCAGGTTGGACCTGTTCGGAGTGACTTCCTTAGCGGCCATGTGGATCCTCTCAGTTATTCCTGTGGGCAGGATGGTATTTCTCTATGTACTTCCGGTCGATCCTGTTCAGCTGCGCCTCATCAAGCTGGGACAGCAGCTCCCAAGCAAGTTCCAACGTGCCCTCGATCTCGCGGTCCTCATCTTCTCCCTGACGCACAACGCGGTCCTCGAAAACGTCGGCGAAATCCAGGAACTTCCTGTCCCTCTCGGACAGCGACTCCTTGCCCACGATGGCCACCAGGCCACGGAGGTCGCGGCCCTCGGCGTAGGCGGCGTACATCTGATCGGATACCGCCTTGTGGTCTTCACGGGTATGACCCTCACCTATGCCTGAGTTCATCAACCTGCTAAGGGATGAGCCCACGTTCACCGGCGGGTAGATGCCAGCACGGTGCAGCTCCCTGGACATGACTATCTGACCCTCGGTGATGTAACCGGAAAGATCAGGGATCGGGTGGGTGAAGTCGTCACCTGGCATGGACAGAATGGGTATCTGGGTGATAGACCCGTCCTTCCCTTTTATCCTGCCCGCACGCTCGTATAGCGAGGCTAGATCGGTGTACATGTAACCGGGATAGCCACGTCTTCCAGGTACCTCCTCACGCGCGGCGCCGATCTGCCTCAGCGCCTCACAGTAGTTAGTGAGATCGGTGAGTATGACCAATACCTGCATACCCAGCTCAAAGGCCAGGTACTCAGCGGTGGTCAGCGCCAGACGGGGAGTGATGAGCCTCTCGTTGGCGGGGTCGTCCGCCAGGTTCAGGAACACCACCGCTTTCTTGAGGGCGCCGGTGCGCTCGAAGTCCTTCATGAAGTACTGGGCCTCTTCGTTGGTGATGCCCATGGCCGCGAAGACCACGGCGAACTCCTCCTGCTCGCCCAGCACCTTGGCCTGCCTGGCGATCTGTAGCGCCATCTTGTTGTGGGGTAGACCGGAGCCGGAGAATATGGGCAGCTTCTGCCCACGGACCAAGGTGTTCATACCGTCTATGGTGGATATTCCGGTCTGGATGAACTCGGCGGGGTTGTCGCGGGCCCAGGGATTGATGGCTGCACCGTTGATGTCCAGCCTTTGCTCAGGAGTGATCGGCGGCCCGCCATCAAGCGGGTCGCCGGAACCGGACAGGATCCTGCCAAGCATGTCCTTTGACACCGGCATCTTCATCGTCTCGCCCAGAAATCTGACGCTGGAGTTGATGTCGATCCCGGAGGTGCCTTCGAATATCTGCACCACGACCGTGTCATCAGAGCTATCCAACACCTGCCCCCTCTTGACGCTGCCGTCAGGGAGCTTGACGGTGGCCAGCTCGTTGTAGCCCACCGGCTCGGTCTTCTTGACGAACACAAGCGGGCCGGCTATCTGGTCTATGGTCTTGTATTCCTTGGAAACGATACTCATCACTTACCCCCCAGTTCCTCGAATTGGGCGTCCATGTCCTCATCCACCGCATCGAGCTCCTGATCTATATTCTCCTCGTACTTGGACTTTGCGAATCGGTTCAGCACTGCCATATGAGTCATATCGTCCACGGAGACGCCCATCTCCAAGGCCGCGTTGGCCATATCTCCCCACTTGCGAATGAGCGAGAGCATGCGATATTGCCTCTCCAGCGGAGAGTAGGTGTCCACAGGGTGGAACGCGTTCTGTTGCAGGAATATCTCGCGTATCATCCTGGCGACCTCGAGGGTCAGCTTCTGCTCCTCGGGCAGCGCATCGGAACCGACCAGCTGCACTATCTCTTGGAGTTCGGCCTCGCGTTGCAGGATCTGCATGGCCCAGTTACG
>JAUVWO010000032.1 GCA_030604065.1 Methanomassiliicoccales archaeon
ATGAGTATATGGGTTGCTCCACCATTGATCTACGTACTGGCTTATATTCATTAACTAATATATTATCAATGTTCGATGTGATGTTCTGTTTCTCAAGTCAGCAGAAGGAGTTTACAGTCAAAGCCAATAAAATAGTTAACAAGTTAAGAAGAATGGGGGGTATGGGGTGAAAGGAAAAACTCAGCAGGAAGCATAAACGATGAAAAATAAGAAGAGAAATGGTTTGTCCAGGAATCAATAGATACGCACTTTACGTTTATTGAATTTTAAAATCGACTGTCTGGCTAGACGTTGTGGTGTATCCGGACGAGGCCACCATATTTCTTCTCGATCCATCCTCTCGTAATCGATCATGATGTCACGATCCCCCATTTGGTCCAAGGATCTGATGTCAATGTGATCATGACCCCCTAGTCCGTTGGCTCGATTCATCATAAAAGTCCTCATAAACGGGATCGGTGACACCGTACAATAATCGATTTATAGTCACTGGCCACTATTTCAACAACGGGTGATCATCCTGGATGAGGGCGAGAGGTGGTTCCATCGAAGAACGGATCCTGAGAGTGGGAGGATGAGCGGCGTGACAATATCACGGCGTAGGCGCTTACTGGTGAGCCTCCTGCTCATCATTACACTCATCCTCACCTCAACGATCATGATCGCACCTGGGGCCTCAGCCGATGCCGAGCTGGATGCCAACCTGGCCGAGGCCTTCGCCCCCGAACTGCTGTTCAATTCGGCCGAGAGATGCTTTCCCGTGACCGTGGACTACTATCTGGATAGCTGCTCCTTGTACCAGGTGGTTGACGACCATGCATTCCTGGTCACCGACAGCCCCACCGTGGCCCAGCTGGCAGTATTGACGGATGATGATCATTTCCTCCGCAATCGCAACGGAGGCGTGGACGATGACGGTGTGATAGACGCCTACGACGAGAATCGGACCTCCCTCGGCTACACGGTGTACTATGATGTGCAACAAAAAGGAGGAATGATCCATATCCAGTACTGGATCTTCTACGTGTTCAATCCTGGACCCTTGAACAGGCATCAGGGTGACTGGGAGATGATCCAGGTCGTACTGGACTCGGACCTGACGCCAGTGGCCACCGTCTACTCGGAGCACCATGAACCGATCAGAGCTTCGTGGGATAGCGTGCTAAAGAGTGACGGCCACCCCGTGGCCTACGTGGCCCTAGGGAGCCATGCCAACTATTATCGCTATTATCAGGGCAAGCTCCAAGGCATGGACACCAGCGGCGGGGACGGCGTGGTGCTGGATCATCAGGACTACGAATTGGTCAGGCTGAACGCCTCTGCGTTACCCGGAGAGGATACCTCTTGGCTGTGGTTCGGCGGCCGATGGGGCGATATTCCTGACCTGACCGCTGAAGTACGTGGCGAGGCGGGCCCACCAGGCCCCATGCACCGGGAGGATGGCAAAATGTGGGACGCGATCGTCTTCTACCAGACAGCCAGCGACCTGAACACAGGCTGGCTGTGGGTGGAATGGCTATTGTATCATCTTGATCTGATCATCTATGCCATAGTCGCAGTGTCTGCCGCATTGACAGCGCTACGTCTTCTGCGCCAGCATCGGGAGGGCACTCTAAAGACTCCATATCTGGAGATATTGAACATCCACGGGCCGGACCGATGCAGCCTGGGCAACCTATTGGCCCTGGTCGGGCTGTTGGTGGCGGTAGTGGCACTGAATGACTTCGTCTTCCACATGGAGGCCTGGATCATCGAGGGTGCGTATGCTACTGATGGATACTCCACCCTGCTCCAGTTCGGGGGAACGAACTTACTGATCATCAACACCTTCAGACCCGATGGTCAGCTGACCAACGTAGGTTCGATCGCCATGAACTTCGCGCTGATACTGTACGCTTCGGTGGTGTTGTTCATAATGGCCAACCTGGCCAATTCTGCCCGTAAGGTCTCAAAGCGTTACATCCGATACGGTATCGCGCTCACCTTGCTAGTGTCGCTGATGATCGTTGCAGTGGTGTTGATGGCGATCTACTATCCAGACTCGACATAGCTAACAGCGAATGGCTGGTGGAGCTTCTAAGGGATGTGGCCCACAACCCCTTCGGCGGAGACATGTCCTTCGATGATCCCACCTTAGGTGAGGTCAGAGTGCGATGGGGCATGGGGTGGGGGGCCATGCTATTGCCAGCAGGCATCATGCTGATCGCCGGCGGCCTGCTGGTCCATTCCACCCTGGATGAGTCAAAAGATGCCCCAGAGGGCGAGCTTGAAAATGAAACCCCCTGACCCAATGGTACCACTTATACCATAGGTCGTCTTTCCATTTGAAGGATGGATGAGACCGACATCTTGATGATCATTGAGCTTGCCAAGGACCCACGACTACCTTACAGGGTACTGGCAGAGCGGTTCGAGATGTCGGTCAACGCAGCGCACAAACGCATCCAGCTGCTTATAGGGAAGGGAGTGATCGGACAGTTCCGCACCCGTCTGAGTTTCCTGGCCTCCGGCGGAGGAGTGCTAGAGGCGTATGGGCGGTCAGGTTCCATGGATCTCAGAGAGACCATGGACGCCATCGGACATCACCCCTGCGTGATCCGGGTCATCGCTGCCAGCGGCCAATTCCTGTATGTAAATGCCCTAGTCCGTTCCATGGAGGAGGTCACCAGCCTTTCGACCTATATCAAGGAAGTGGGACAGATAAAAGATATGGATATGCTATTGTTGTCAGACATCGCCCCCCGACCGGAGAGGGACCTTCTGAACAGACTCGATCGCCGCATCGTACGGGCACTATCGAAAGATTGCCGTCGTCCCTTGAGTGAGGTTGCCAAAGAGGTGGGCACCACCAGCAAGACGGTCAAGAGGAGGCTGGAGGCCATGAAGGCATCTGGATATGTCACATTCCATATGGACATGGTCCCCACCTCGGCCGGGGACTTCATATCGTTCATCCATGCCCAGCTCCAGGATCCCTCAAAGGCTCATGAAGTGGCCTTGGATCTTCTCAACCGAGAGGACCCTCATATTTTGGGTGCGGCCATCTCATCCCTGGTACCAGGTTTGTTGCTGATATCCGTCTGGGCTAGGGATCTGGTCGAGCTGCAGGAGGCCGAGACCTCCATAAACAGCGGCGACCAATTCGCCTCCCTGTACTCCAACCTTTTCTATGACATGAGGTTGTACGATACCTGGATGGATAAAGAGATCATGGAGTGCAAATAAACCCATTTGATGAATCACGGTCATTCAACCTTAGAGTTGAAAGATGGGACATATCCATACCCATGTGTTCCCTTTCTTCTACCCTTTGTGTGACAAGATATTATCACCTAGTCCTTGTTGCTCGGGACAACGAAAGGTGACCGAAAATGGAAGCGATCGAGATCAGGGACCTGGTCAAGTGCTATGGTGCCAACGTGGCTGTGGACCATGTGAACATGAGCATCGATGAAGGAGAGATATACGGCCTGATCGGGCCCAATGGAGCCGGTAAGTCTACCATAATCCGTGCTCTGCTGGGAATCATGACCTACGACCGTGGAGCTGTCAGAGTGGCCGGGGTGGATCTCCGGGCCAGGGATGCCAGGGAGAGGGTCAGAATCGGATACCTGCCCCAGCAAGCAGCATTTCAGGAATGGCGCACGGTCGAGAGCGCTCTGATCGCCCTAGGCCGTCTATCCGGAATGGATGGAACGAGACTGAACACCAGGATCGACGAGGTGCTGGAGCAGTTGGGCATAGAGGAATATCGTAAGATACGGGTGGGGAAGCTGTCAGGAGGAACCTTGCAGAAGCTTGGGCTGGCTCAGGCCATCGTGCACGAACCTATGGTGTTGATCATGGACGAGCCAATGGCCGCCCTGGACCCGTCCAGCCGGTACCAGTTCAAACAGGTGGTCAGGGAGATGAGAGACGCTGGCACCACGGTGCTGTTCTCCTCCCATATACTCACCGATGTGGAGGACCTGGCTGACAAGGTGGGCCTGCTGATACAAGGAATGATGCGATACTCCGGACCGGTGAGCGGCCTGGAGCGGCTGGCGACCATGCGCTCCGAGCTGGTGATCGAGCTCGCAGACGATGCATGCAAGTGTGGGTCATTGGACATACCCGGGGTTGATATCCACAGACCGTCGTCGAGGATCATTGTAGCGAACATCGACGATCCCGAGCGTTGGGATGAGATCACCCCTTGTATCCTGGAGTCGCTGGTTGCCGCCGGATGCAAGGTGCAGGGCATGTCCCGAACCCGGCCGAGCTTGGAAGATGTGTACATGAAGGCTGTGGGGGGGTCCCAGTGAGTCTGACCATGCTATTCAAAGATGAGTTGATCGGATTCTACCGGTCCAAGGTCATGATCATGCTGCTGGTTGGTCTGCCGGCGCTGACCCTGCTCATGTACTACCTGGCTCCGGACCTTGGCGACATGCCCATGGCTCGGTTCACAGCCATATTGGTCTCCGCGGTGGCAGCACTGTTGGCATCCACCATGTTATCTGTGACGATCATCAACGAACGATCCAGAGGAGTGTACGATCTGTTCGTTATCCGTCCGATACGCCGCACCGATCTGGTTATGGCCAAATTCCTAGCCGTGGTGGTATGTGTACTCTCCGCATCGATACTGGCCATCTTGCTCGGACAGGCATACGACTGGTACAGTGGGGCAGCGATGGACTGGGCTGCACTGGGAGACCCATTGATGATCACCGTGGCGATGACCTGCATCTCCTGCGCCGCCGCCGTCCTCATCGGTTCGGTGTTCAGATCGGTACTGATCGGGGTCATCGTGACCGTCTACGGCGGCAACGAGCTGGCCGCCATTGTTGTCATGCCCGCACTGACTGAATCGTTCACGGTAGAGGCCACCTTGGCCCTGAGCCTGGCAGTGACTGCTGTGGTGCTGGCGATAGGAGCCTACGTATTCAAGGGCCGGGTCAGCTGCTGACCCCAAACCACTTCCTCTCTCTCAATCCGTCCTCATGGCGGCCGCGACCGCCGCGTGGGCGTGTATTCTAGTTGAATCGAAAAGCGTAATGTCAACATCGCCAGCGGCGACCAGCAACGGCAGCTCGGTGCATCCCAGTATCACACCGTCCACCCCATCATCGACCAGCGAGGCGATTATACCCCGAAGCGTCTCACGGTCATCGAGGTCCACTACGCCCCGGGTGAGCCTTCCGTATATCATGTCGTCCATCTCCTCCTGCCCATCGGCATCGGGGACCGAGACATTGATGCCCGCGGCCTCCAATCTGCCACGGTAGTCGTCATCGCCCATGGTGAAGGTGGTCCCCAGCAGCCCCACGTGATCGATGTCGGCATCGACGATGGCATCGGTCAACGAATCGACTATATGGACCAGTTCAAAACCTGCCAGCACAGGGGCACAGCGGTGCATGGTGTTCGTGCAGATCAGCATGATCTCTGCTCCGGCCGCCTCTAGACCCTTGGCAGCTCCGAGAATAGCAACGTCCAGGCCACTCCAGTCATCGGCATGCTGCATGTCTGCGATGGGTCCGAAGTCAAACGAATGCAGCAAAACCGGGGCGGAATGCAGGCCTCCAAGGATGGCATTCGATTCCTGATTTATGTAACGATAATAGTCGATGGTCGATTTCCAGCTCATGCCCCCGATCAGCCCTATGGTCCTCATATGATACCCCCTGCAGACCCTATAGCCAGCTAATACTCAACGTCGATATCGATATTTCAATCCGCCTGTCCATCGGAGCGCCTCATTGTTCGACAAGATCGTGGAGGTTCGAGTCTTCAGATGATCGTCCCTCTCCATCTTGGAAGTGCCCACGTCCACAGTTTATATTCGATCAATACATTGGCGGCCTGATGTCCCTTGGAGTAGCTGAGATCTTCGAGAAGGCGTCCCGAAGCCCATTGCTCAAGGACCCTTACGTCAAGCGGATATGGGAGCTTACCCAAGACCCGAATCTCTATGCCATGTCATCCAATGAATTGCGACAGTTGCGCTCTGAGCTCACTCGAGATTGCCTCTCATACTTCGCTCGGCGCAGCGACTTCCACGCCGATCTGTTCGAGCGGGCCGGGGTGGACCCTGCATCGGCGGGCCTGAAAGAATTGGCCCATCTGGCCATCCCATCCGATATGCTCCGCGGGGATGGGCAGGCAAGACTTCTGATCGATGACGTGGATCCGGGAGGGGAGACGTTCATGTCCTCGGGCACCACCAACGATTCCCCGGTGCGCATCTACAGGAGCCCTCTGGACCTGGCCATCATGATAAACGCCAATGTATCTCTGTTCGAGTACGTCTACGGCAACGAGTTGAAAGAGGGGGAGGGCGTCGCCCTGTTCATGGCCGCCCCCGAGCTGCGCGACCACCTCAGCTTCGTGGCCTTCGTGCACCTTACGTTGGAGCGCAAGGGCATCGAGCTGTTGTATGGAATGGACCTGGACGAGACCATGGAGGGCGATAAGCCATGGCACAAGCTCAGGCCCAACCGGAAACGAGTGATGCAGTTCCTCAAGAGCAAGAAAGAGCCGAAGATCCTGTTCTCGGCGCCAGCCGGAGCCTACCTCATGGCCAAGCGTTTCGATGAACAGTCCCGGGTAAAGACCATGCTGCAGAAGCTGACTACCGGCACACCCCCTATTCAAATGGGACGTGGTGGGCTGGTTGTCACCGGTGGCGGAACCAAGGGATTCGTTGACCTTCCAGACTACGAGACGATCGTATCGGACTGCCGCAGACACTTCCGCTCCAAAGATGTCAATGGGAAAGAAGTGGAGACACCATTCATGGACGTCCTGGGCATGACCGAGACCCTGACAGCGTTCATCGATAACCATGATACCATGGGTAAAACTCCCCACCCTCTCTCAGAATCGTTCCTGGTCGATCCATCCACCTTCCACCCACGGAAAGAGGGCGAAGGGCTGCTGTGCATATTCAACCCGTTCAACCCATCCTGGCTGGAATGCTTCTATCCCGGAGACATCATGACATCTGCCCCCAGTGACCGATATTATGGAGAGGAGTTTCAGTTCGTGCGTCGTCTGAGTATCAAGGACGGGTGGGGGCTGCAACGCGCCTGTGGCGGATCGCTCGAAGAGATGATGGGGGACGACACATGAAGCCTTTCCATCCTAATAGGAATATGGATACGATCGAGCGTACGGTGCCTGGAGGCACGGTGACAGAGATCGAGAGGGGGGATCTGCTCAAGATCGTGGATGAGGGATGCGCAACCCAGCGACGGCTCAGGAAGGTGTCACTTGAGCAGCGTCTGGACACCATCCATCGATTAGGCAGGCAATGGGAACGACGGATCTCATCGGGTGATCTCGACCGGGTAGCCGAGGCACTCTCGTCCTCGACCGGCTACGCCCGATCACTCATGGATATAGAGATGTCCCTGGTATCCAAGGTGATGGATCAAAAGGACATATACCGAAACCTGGAGTGCTTACTAATCGGCGGAGCGGCGTCTGTGGACAACTTCACCGGAATGGGCGGTGGCGAATCGATCCGACACATGCCGGCTGGGCCCGCACTGATCGTTGCCTCGGGCAACTCGGTGATACCCACTCTTATTCCAACCATCATATCCCTAGTGACCGGGAACGCCACCATACTCAAGCCATCAATGGCCAACTATGATGCCGTGCTTGAGGCCCTGGCCCCCCTCTCGGGCATGGAGGACGAAGCGTCCAAGGCCATGGCGGCGGCCCTTACCGTCACCTATCTCGGACATGACAGCCCTGGCCTGGAGGCGCTGCTCACCCAGGCCCACTTAGGAGTGGTGAACTTCTGGGGAGGGGGGCAAGGCCGGGACGCGGTCACTGCGATGGTGGCTCGCAACCCATGGCATCCACGGCTGTTCGTGAACGGTCCCCTGACAGGAGTGGCGGTGATCGGTACCAGGCACCCTCCTGGATCGGCGGAGGCACTGGCACGTAATATGGTACTATACGACCAGCAACTCTGCAGTTCGCCCACCCTGGCGTTGTTCATAGGCGACTTGAGCGATGCGTTGGAGTTCGCCGATGATGTGGCCGTCGCCCTTGATCGGATAGGCTCGGGTGCCCGGATCGGGGTATCCGACGATCATCTGTTCGTGCTCAATAGCGTGCGCAAGGTGATGTTGTATCAGGGAGCTCATGTGCTCGCATCACAGGACGGTGAGAACCCTTGGACCTTGGCGGTGTCAGAACGGCCTGCGCTGGATCAGGCCGTGACCTCGTTCCCTATGTTCGGCATTCACGCCCGCCGACGCTTCCTGGAGATCGTGGTGGGCTCCATGGACGATGTGCCTGCGGCGGTCGCCAATATGCCGCACAGGAACGGTTTCCATGGCATTGACGGTGTGCAGACCATCGGGATGGCCATGGATCTCAAGGACTCGACTGCGCTGGCGGAGGATCTGCTGGACCACGGCGTGTTCCGCATCGTCCCGTTGGAGGACATGTACATGCGAGGTGCGGCCGAACCCTACGACGGCATCGGGTTGGCCTCACTGTTCACTTATGCCGTCTACCGGCGCGATTCACCATTGGGGGACCAACGTTGAGAGTACTAGTAAGCGGGGCCACAGGATTTCTAGGAGGATACCTGGTACGGGAACTGCTGGCCTGCGGCCACCAGGTGGTGGCCATGGTGCGGACGAGCAGCGACACCAACGGGCTGGAGGGGATCGAGCTTCGCCATGGTGACCTCTCTGACCCGGGATCGCTAGTAGGCGTCTGCGCTGGCGTCGATGCTGTTGCCCATCTGGCCGCGTACTACACGTTCACCGGGGATTGGGACAGATACCAGCAGATCAATGTGGATGGGACCAGACATCTGGTGGAGGATGCAAAGAGGTGCGGAGCCAGGTTCATATATTGCTCGAGCACCGAGGCCATGGGTCCGATCAACGGTCCGCCCGCCGATGAGAGCACCCCAGAAGCGCCAGCGTTGGACTATGGCCGCTCCAAGCTGATGGCCGAACGGGTGGTGAGGGCGAGCGGGGCCCATTGGACCATTATGCGTCCCAGCGGCATATATGGGCCAGGCAATGTCGACGACATCTCCTACTGGTTCATCAAGGCCCTAGCCGGACCGGTGGCCTCTCGATTCATCATCGGCGATGGCAGCACCAAGATACAATTCGTCCATGTTATGGACGTGGTTCAAGGGATCGTGTTGGCGCTGGAAAATCCCTATGATGGTGAGACGTTCATAATCACTGAAGAGGGTTGTCACACCTATGAGGAGGTGTACGCCATTCTCACCGATATCCTGGGCAGAAGGATGCCTCGTTTGCATGTTCCCATATGGCTGGCCAAGGTCCTGGTAGCGCCAGTGGATGGAATCAACCGGTTGATAGGACGGGAGAACTTCATCTGGAGGGTGTCAAGCATGGACTCATTCATCCAGGATCGGACCTACAGCATAGACCGGGCAAGACGGCTGCTCGGATACCGGCCTCGGTACGACCTGTCCACCGGACTGGCCGAAACGGTGGCCTGGTACGGAAAGCAGGGGCTGATATAAGCATGCCAACAGCGATCCGATCCCGCGATCGCTGAAGTAATAGACGAACCGAATTGATCTGCTTCACCGTGTTCACCTGTGTGATCCCCTTCATGGATGTGTTCACCAAGATAGAAGTTAGTCGTCTGTGACCAGCAAGCTTATGGTCGTCCCCCGTGATGATGGAATATGGCCCTCAGCGAATCTGCTATGGCCCGAGCTGAAACAAATATCAGGCTGCGCGGGCGCACTCTAGAGCAGATGCGACTAGAGGCTGCTCTACATTCCGGGTCCAAGGGCCTGTTGCTGGATCACCTATGCGGGTATCAGAACCTCGATGGCGGCTTCGGCCACGGTCTGGAACCGGATTTCATCCTACCACACTCCTCGGTGTTGGCCACCACCGTTGCATTCCAGATCATGGACGAGATCGCGAACACCGTCGATGAGTTCATGGTCGAGAGCGCGATCGGATACCTGATCGAGGTCTTCGACCCCCAACGAGGTGGCTGGTGGTCCGTCCCCCCAACGGTGAATGATTATCCACATGCCCCTTGGTGGCAACATCGCCCGGGTCATGGCACGACCATAGACGCCTACTGGGGGAACCCATCGGCTGAGGTCATAGGCATCCTCTGGAATCATCGCCAGTTCGTAGATGGTCTGGACGTCGATGCCCTCGCACAGGACGCCATCGACAGGTTGCTTGAGATGGATACATTCGCCTCCTGTCATGAACTCTACTGCTTCCTGAGAATGGTCGATCGGATGCCAGATAAGTTGGTCTCCGACGTGATACCGATACTGGAAACAGCGGTGGCATCGCTGATGACGGTGGACGAGGCCCAATGGACGACGTACAGCGCCGAGCCCCGTTTCTTCCTCAGAGCCTCACCTACCAGACGATTGGGGCTCGACAACGATGCAATGGAACGCAACATAGGATATCTAGAACGGCAGCTGGAGGCCAATGGATCGATCTCGATCAACTGGGACTGGAGCGGTGCCTATCCGGATGAGTGGGTTATCGCCCAACGCAACTGGGAGGCCATCCACACCCTGGAGGCATTAATCATCCTCTACTCCCGATGAGGATTGGGCAACGGTTATCTCATAGTATGTTAAGATGGATGGAGGTAGTGGCATGAGAGTGCTGATGATCAACAGTGACGAGGTCGTCTCCCTGCTGGAGATGGCCGATGTGATGGGGGCGATCGAGATGGCGTTCCACGAGAAAGGGCTCGGCAGGGTGCAGATGCCTCCCAAATCATACCTGTTCTTCGAGCGCCACAACGGCGATCTGAGGACCATGCCCGCATACTTCGATCACATGGATATAGCCGCAGTCAAGGTGGTGAACGTCCATCCAGACAACCCAAGCCATGACATGCCCACGATAATGGGGACCATACTGCTGGTGGATACACCTACAGGGGCAGTGAAGGCCATACTGGATGGGACCATGATAACCGCTATGCGCACCGGTGCTGCCGGTGGGGTGGCCGCCCGCCACCTGGCCAGGCCCAATTCAAGGACCGTGGGCATCATTGGAGCCGGGGCCCAGGCCAAGAACCAACTCCGGGCGTTGGTGGAGGTGTTACCAGTTCTGGAATCGGCACGGGTCACTGATCGGAACATGGAGGTAGCGAACGCCTTTGCTGAGGAGATGTCCCTGAACCTCGGCATGGATATCACTGCCTGCGTCGAGGTGGAGGATACGGTCACGGATGCTGACGTGGTGGTGACCGTCACCCCTTCAAGGATACCCCTGGTCATGGATGAATGGATATCCGATGGTACCCATATCAATGCCATCGGGGCCGATGCTCCTGGCAAGCAGGAACTGGACCCCCAGCTGTTGATGCGCTCCCGCATACTGGTGGACGATTGGGAGCAGGCGATCCATTGTGGTGAGATCAACGTGCCCTACGCCGAGGGTGTCATCGGGTTCGGCGATATCGCCGGTGAGCTAGGTGACGTGGTCACCGGCAGGATCGAGGGCCGTAGGGATGAGAGAGAGATCACGGTGTTCGTATCCACCGGGTTGGCACTGCAGGACGCCGCTGTGGCCGATCTGGTCTACCGCAAGGCCCGGGAGCGGGGGTGGGGTACTTCAGTACTGCTATGACCGAAAAGAAAATTAACCGTATCGCAGTAACCGGCGAAGGATGAACCGTAGAATCATATCAGGAGGAGAGAATCTCCTAGAACGCGTCAGGCCCCTTTGGCACTGCCTCAACGATCATCTCGCCTCCTGCAGCACCGGGTTCCAGGAATCGTATAGGAACAAGACGTTCGAGCAGCGTATGGGATCGATACGTAAACGTGTGGGCGATGGCAATATCGTCGTATGGCTATTGATCGACGGCGATCGTGACCGAGGTTACTGCATCGCCTCTCTTACTCGTGATGGCAAGGGCTGGATCGATTCCATATTCGTGACCGAGGAGTGCCGCGGCCTTGGGTTTGGCGGAAGGTTGCTACAATCGGCCATCACCTGGCTAGATGACAACGGCGCCAGATGCAAGCGGTTGACAGTGACCCCTGGCAACGATGAGATCATCGGTTTCTACGAGCGTTTCGGATTCCGGCCCAGGAAGATAGTGATGGAATCGGTGGTCGACCATTTGACTCAATGATTAAATAATCCAGTCTCACTCCAATGACCAATGTCCGACTGCCGCATGGAGATCGCTTACATCGATCCAGACACGTATACGGCGATCGTCAACCATGACATGAGGCGATCCATCCTCAACGCACTGTTCACATACGCTAGCCAGAGGCCGGTCACCAAGGCCGAGCTGGCTGAGCTACTGGATATCAAATACCAGCAGCTGGTGTATCAACTAGGCCATCACCTGCAGGATTTCTGGATCGTGGAAGAGGAGGAAAAGGTACGTGGGGCTCGCAGGGAGTTCATCTCACCCTCCAGACCAAAGGCCATATACATCACCTTAGGCAAAGGTGGCCGGTTGTTCGTGGTCGATCCACTGGCCGACCGATATGGCCCAGTAGATGAGGTTGGGCTACGTTGCGATGGTTGCGAAGCCTCCGAATTCGAGGCGTGCCTGCAACACCTTATCGGAATAGGTGCGGTGGACATGGAACTAGAAGAGGGCGAGAAGAGCCTACTAGCGATCAATGGGCGTCGGCCCCCATACCGCCCTCTGGATCATGGGATTATCTCAGCCCTCCGAGGGATGTCTCGAGGCGACCGTTGCGTTATCGAGATACCGTGCCAGGATTGCGCTTTCATGGTAAAACATTTAATCCAAGGACAGATAGGCGATGGCATGGACGGCGATGCTGCAGAGCCCACCCGATTCTTGGTCCTTGGTGGATTCTTGGGCGCGGGTAAGACCACTCTGGCAATCAACTTGGCTCGCACGATGAGAGATAAGTTCGACCGATCGGTGGCCATAATCACCAACGACCAAGGCGATGTGCTAGTGGACACCGAGTTCACCAAGGAAGCCGGATTTGACGTCAAGGAGATCCTTGGTGGTTGCTTCTGCGCCAAATTCTCGGACTTCGTCAAGAGCGCCAGGACCCTGGTCAGCGCTGGACGTCCAGATGTCATCATCGCAGAGCCCATCGGCACTTCGACCAATCTACTGGCATCTGTGATCACCCCGTTGAGGACCATGTACCCCGACGAGTTCCAGGTGGCCCCATTCACCATCGTGGTTGATGGCACCCATGCTATGGACATCATCGAAGGCGGCCGATCCAGCGATGCAGGGGTGGAGCTGATCCCCGCGCACCAGGTCAAGGAGGCAGAATACATCATTGTATCGAAGTGCGACCGCCTCAGACCTGAACAGGTGGACAGGGTGACCAATGCCCTAAGGGAACTGGTCCCCGATGCCAAGGTGATACCCTATTCATCCCAGAAAATGCTGAATATCGATCCTATCGTGTCCATGGTGCTCTCCGATGAGGTCAGCGTCAAGGGATCGGTCGGTGACGAGAACGCGTTATTCGCCAGCGAGAAGGCCAAGCTAGGTTGGTATTCATCCACATGGACAGTAACGCCAGAGGCTAGGCTGGATCTGCACCGATTGACCGTGGGCATCATGAAACATGTCAGTACAACCTATCCGCCAGAGTCCATCACCCACGTCAAGGTGAGCCTTTCCTCGGATGATGTGGCCATCAAGATGTCACTTGTGTACGACTCACTCCAGCTTGATGGCCTCCGTGGATCGAGATTCTTGGAGGGAGAGGCGACCTTAGTGCTCAATGCCAGAGTGGTGTCTCCCCCATCACAGCTGCGAGAGGTGATGCGTGAGTCCCTAGAATCACTCTCGGAACCGCTAGGCTTCATGCTGCAAGGACGATCGGAGAGCTGCTTCACCCCCAAGCCTGAGGCGCCGTCCTATTTCTTTGAGGACTGAACAACATCGATCATGAACCGCTCTCATCATCAATATTGACATGTGACCATGCCATGCGCTTGCTTGGCGCGTGATAGATCCTGACCTCGACAGTTGAAAAATCAGATCAATAGCGGTTCTGCAGAATTTGACAGTTTAGCTCGCGCTGATCATAGCCCGACTTTCGCACTTGAAGAATTATAGGTGTCCTCAGCCATGCAGTTCTATGGCATTACAACAAGCAAGACTGAGAACATCCAGAATAGAGCCGAACGAGAATAAGACAGTTCCGATTGGCACCATCAAGGCAGTGGAGTCCGTCTTCGACGAACTCCACCTTGGCGGCTTCCTAGACGGACTCAAGAGATGCGGTCACTCGTTATCGTCGCTCGTCAAGGGATC
>JAUVWO010000095.1 GCA_030604065.1 Methanomassiliicoccales archaeon
GCTAGAGGATAGTTACAAGGACGGGCTCAGTTTGGATGACGGCGTCAACTTGGCCATCAAAGCGCTCAGTGCGGCTATGAAGAGAGACTCAGCCAGCGGAGATGGCATGACCGTCGCTTTGATAACCGACAAGGGTTATGAAGAGCTGACAGAGGAGGCCTTAAGTGCCCAGGCTGATGTTCTTGGAATCCAGTACCCTCGTTGAGGGTACTAAATCTCATTTAATTTTAACTTTCAGCGTGGTAATCCGATGAGCATTGACAGAATATTCGATAACGCTCGGGAGCAAGTGGCAAAGATTGTACCCGATGACGTTGAGATCACAGATATAGAGTTCGAGGGTCCGGTCGTGGTGATCTACACCAAGGACATAGAGAAGTTCGCCTCGAACAACGACATGATCAGGAAGCTAGCCCAGGGGCTGCGAAGAAGAGTGGCCATTAGGCCCGACCCATCGATGCTAGCCAATCCTGACGAGGTCGAGACCCGGATAAGGGAGATAATCCCCGATGAGGCCGAGATCGTAGATATCTACTTCGAAGAGGAGACCGGGGAGGTGACGATCGAGGCCATCGCGCCGGGGCTGGTGATCGGTAAGCACGGCTCCATCCTCAATGAGATCAAGAAGGAGGTCGGCTGGGCACCCAAGGTGGTAAGGGCCCCCCCTATATATTCAAAGACTGTTGCCGCCACCCGGGGGTATCTTAGGGAGAAACGTGAGGAACGCAAGGACTTCTTGAAGAAAGTGGGGCGGAAGCTTGCTCGGGAGCCGCTTGAGGGTGAGAACTGGATAAGGATCACCATGCTAGGAGGTTTTCGTCAGGTCGGACGAAGTTGCGCCCTGTTGCAAACAAGGGAAAGCAAGATCCTGATAGATTGTGGCGTTGACGTGTCCAATCCCAATGCGCCTGGTCCTTACTTCAGTGCCCCTGAGATCCATCCGCTCGACCAGCTCGATGCCGTGGTGCTGACCCATGCCCATCTGGACCATTGCGGTCTTCTCCCAGTGTTGTTCAAGTATGGCTATAAAGGGCCAGTGTATTGCACACCTCCGACACGTGACCTGATGTTGATGTTGCAAATGGATTACATTCGCATATCCTTTGGTGAAGGAAGGAAGGCTCCATATGGTTCTGAACACATCAGAGAGGAGATATTGCATTCCATCCCGCTCAAATTCGGTGAGACCACTGACATAGCTCCGGACATAAGACTCACATTCCAGAATGCTGGCCATATCCTGGGTAGCGCTGTCTGTCATTTCCACATCGGCGATGGACTGTACAACGTGGCCTTCACCGGTGATATGAAGTTCGAGCGAACCTCGCTGTTCAATGCGACCATGAATCGGTTCCCACGGCTCGAGACCCTCGTCATTGAATCCACTTATGGAGGCTATAATGACTCCCAACCAAGCAGGAACGATGCCGCGAAGCAGATGCGGTCAATTGTCGAACGCACCTTGAACAAGGGGGGCAAGGTGCTGATACCGGTGTTCGCCGTCGGCCGTTCCCAGGAGGTCATGCTTGTCCTTGAGGAGATGATGCGTACCAAGAAGACCCCAACGGTGCCCATCTACCTAGACGGCATGATATGGGAGGCCACGGCCATCCACACAGCGTATCCCGAGTATCTGAACTCACAGCTCAGGACGCAGATATTCCAGAACGGTCAGAATCCGTTCCTATCTGAGATCTTCCAACGAGTGGACTCATCGGAGATGAGGGAGCGCATCTGCCATGACCCTGACTCTTGCATAGTGCTTGCCACCGCCGGTATGATGAATGGGGGGCCCGTTCTAGAGTATCTGAGAAACTGGGCCGATGACCCCAAGAGCACACTGGTGTTCGTGGGCTATCAAGCCGAGGGATCAATGGGTCGCAGGATCCAGAGAGGATGGAAGGATCTCACCCTGGCAGACCGTGGACAACAGTACAACATCAGTTTCAAGATGGATAACGAGACGGTTGATGGATTCTCTGGCCATTCTGATCGCAGGCAGCTCATCAACTACATATCATCGCTGGACCCCAAGCCCGAGCGTATAATCATAGGGCACGGCGAGGAACGGAAATGCATGGAGCTAGCCTCCACACTGTACAAGAAGTTCAACATCGAGACCAGGGCCCCAATGAACCTGGAGACCATCCGTCTCAAGTGAGCGGTGGTGTCCAGGGGTCCGAATCCACGAACGTCCAACGAGATCATATGCGGGTATCAAAACCCGGTTGGCCTATGAGCACCACCCTGCTGTCCGGTTTCTCCCGGATGACCTCAAGGCCTAAAAGAGCTGCCACCTCATTGGAGAATGCCATGACCCTCTCATGGGACGGCATGTTGGATAGACTGAGCCTATTGCGGGAATCGCCAACGAAGACATAACCCTTAGGCTCGACGAAAGTGGGGTCCGCTATCTTGTCAAGGCGGGCGTATTCTTGTTCCCAACCGAGATTCCAGCCCTCCACCAGCGTGTGTCTTATGACCGTCCTGGTATTCAATGATGGTAACAATTCCAGGGATCGCATGATCCTCTCCCAACCGTCCTCTATCTTAGGCACGCACAGTTTTCTGTATATCTGCTCATTCGGAGCGGCAACTGTGACGTAAAGCTGGGTTGGCAGCGGGTCCAGCGACTCAAGCACTTCGGGATTGGTCCCGTTGGTGACCAGGAACGTTGTCATTCCCCGACGATGGCATTCGGCGATCAGTCCGCCGAGATAGGGATACATGGTCGGCTCCCCGGCCAGGGAGATGGCCACCTGATTGGGATTCTTGGCCTCTTCATACATCTCCGCAGGGCAACGAGAGTCGCCCTTGAATCCGGTGATAAGCTGCCTCTGATGTCCGATAAGTGCGTCTAGCATCTCAGCAGGTTCGGCCCATTCATCAACCGGATGATCCATTCTCTGTACCCGCCAGCAGAATAGGCAGGTGTGGTTGCACTCGTTGACCACGGGGGTCATCTGAAGGCAACGATGACTCTGAATACCATAGAAGTCCTGCTTGTAACAGCTGCGCTGGCGCATCAGACTCTCCTTCATCCAATGACAGAGCTTTACCGCGGCGTGATCCTTGTAGATGCGGTAATGCTGCTTCAATAGGATCCTGTTAAGATCGTCACTCATTCCATCACCTAGTATTCGAAGAGGCTCCTTTGATTGATAGGATCTCCTTTTGATCGTACTTCCTTCTCAGGCTTGACCTCCACGGTGGCCTTTGAAGATGTTATTGACTCACCCATTGCAACCTTGACCCTGGCAGAATCGATCGTGTCCATTAGAAGGAACGCCACTTCATCCGCATCAAGCCCCAGCTCCCGGACCAGAGCTATGGCCAGGTCCGGATCGTTCCTGCTCATCTCCCTCAGGTATGGAAGAACGTCCTCTCGCACCCTTCCAGTGGAGTTGTGCGTATGGCTGCCTATCTTCCTGCAGACCGACCGCTTCAAAGCTCTTTGACCCTTGCTGCGGGACATCTTCACTAGATACGATGGGAACCGGAACCGACCATAGCCCTTGGATCGGTTGCGTTTAGAGGCGCAGACTCCGAAGGTCATGAGGTCGGAGGCGTAAGCCCAGAAGCGATAGTACTGGCGGCGATGAACCCGGCCCATGAAAATGTCAGCCCTGGAGAGCATGGAATATCCTCGTGTAAGGTCACCCGGGTCATTACAGGATGATGGCAGGTTCTCATCCAGCCAAAGAAGTATGTGGTCCGGCGTTTCGTCCACATCCCTCATTATCGACCTGGCTCGAGTCGGATCGTCCCTAGTCAATGTGGCCCCCATGAGGTCATACGTGCTTTTTGATGCAAGACGATCCTCAAGTACCATAGCGTCCTCCTCGGTGATATTGGCACGTCCGAGTGCGATGGATTGAAAATCCCTCACTGCTGCTCGCAGATCCCCATTGGCGTTGTCGGCGATGGCATCTATGGCAGCCTCGCATATCTCAATGCCTTGATCCTTGGCAATACGGCGTATCACTGCCCTGATCGACGGCATCCGCGGCTTCTGGAACCTGATCTGTAGCGTCTGATGCTTGATGGCGGAACTCTTTCTTGACAGACCATAGAAGTCGTTGACGATCAAGATCACTGGTTGTCGGGTCTCCTTGATCAGGTTGACTATCACAGGCACGGCACCCCGATCCTCACGACCGAACAGGTTGTCCGCCTCGTCGAGTACTATGAGTTTCAAATGGCCATCCTTGCTGGACAGATACTCGCCCGTATCGGTGAAGGTATCGGAATACGCCCCTCTTAACGCCACCCGCTTTATAGCATCAGCGTTACGCTGATCGGAGGCGTTCATCTCCACCAGCCCCCATGCATACTCCTCTGCCAATGCCAGGGCGGCACTGGTCTTTCCGATGCCAGGGGGGCCGATCAGAACGACGGCCCTCTTTTTTGGGTGGCCCGTTTGCCAGGCATCTGCCCATCCCCTCAGCTCCTGTATCGCCTTCGGATTCCCTATCACATCCTGAAGCGCCTTTGGACGATAGAGCTCGGTCCAGTCATCGGACATCAGCACTGCTATGGGACCCTATGATAAAAAACATGTCCCGATGGTCACCGGGGTTGCTCGCTCACCCATTCTTTGTTATTGATGCGGATGATGTCCCTGACCTGCCATACGAATATCGTCAAGTCCAATCCCAATATCAACAATCCCAAGAGACCTAGGTCCGGGATTAATAGACCCTTGATCAACAATAGCGATATGCCGGAACCGAGCAGGACGATCCCGGTGATGATGCGGCGAGCATATATGTGTGCGAGTCCGTAGATGCCGAACAGTGCTGGAATTATGGCCAGAATGATCGCAAGCGTGGACGCAGGTCCCCGCTTCCCATCACCGATCTGAAAATCATGGCCGCATGAGTGACAGAATGCTGAGTCCTCGAACCTATCGATCCCGCAGTTCGGACAGGACCGCTTCTCGACCATAGGGAATTCCTCTGAACAGTGAACACAGAACTCGGCCCAGTCAGGGGACTCGTGACCGCATGGATCGCACCTTTTCA
>JAUVWO010000126.1 GCA_030604065.1 Methanomassiliicoccales archaeon
CCAACACTCTGACCTCCTCACCGCCGCACAGCACGTTACCAGTCTCTTCAGCCTCGGCCACAGCGGTGGCGAACTCCTCGGCCTTGGAAGCACTGATAATCGGCCCCATGTATGTGTCAACATCGATTGGGTCACCCACTGTGAGCTCACTTACTCTTTCGAGCAGCAGGCGCTCGATATCTCCTGCGACATCCCGGTGCGCATAGACCAAAGAGCATGCGGAACACTTCTGTCCGGAATATCCGAAGGCAGATGTGGCAATAGCAGACGCTGCCGTCTCGAGGTCGGCCGAGGGAGTCACCACCATTGCATTCTTGCCCCCCATCTCAGCGATCACTGGTATGCCACGCCCCCCACCGATGGCCATGATGCCACGACCCACATTTCGACTGCCAGTGAAAGCGACACCAGCGGTGCCTGGATCCCGTACCAGGGCACCTCCCACCGTACGGCCAAGTCCGGTGATGATGTTTACAACGCCTCTTGGGAATCCACTTCTTTCCATGAGATCATAGAGCATGTAAGCGGGCAAGGGTGCGGCGGATGGAGGTTTTAGCACGGCCACGTTGCCGGTCACAAGGGCACCGACCAGCATACCGGTGGTTATGGCCAGTGGGAAGTTGAACGGCGGAATGATCGCCCAACATCCATAAGGCCTCATCACCGACTCTGTCCGCTCATCACGATGGAGGGGCGCCATGGGCATGACCTTCGACCATGTTGCATCCATCTGTGCGATGTAGTAGGACGCCATGTCAATGGCCTCATCTACCTCGGCCATGGCCTCGTATCGGTTCTTACCGTTGGACAGGGTTAAGGACACCGCCAAGGGAAATCGCATGCGGCTCATCCTGTCAGCCAGGTCCTTGAACATGGGCCTTCTCTCATCCCAGGTCATAGAACTCCACCTAGTATAGACCTCGTTGCCCTTGTGCACCGCGATCCTAGCCAGTTCAGAGTCTCCTCTCTGGAAGCTGCCCACTACGATGGAGGAATCTATAGGGCTCTTGACCTCGAACTCCTCGGTCATGCGGATCTGTCTGCCTTCGACATAGCATGGATAGGACATCTTCTCCGAGGTCAACCTAGCATCCATGGCCTTGTCGAACTTGGTATGGAACAGATCCTCCTCTCCAGCGGCCACCATTCGGCCATAGGTGTTCTCACTCTCAAAACTCATATGCACCATCCAGGATTACGTTGCGGACACTAGAAAAACCCTTTCCCGTCCCATATCGATATCAGAGAAACGATATAAGCACAGTGATCATTCTTGCTTCGGATGAATGTCGGAGGGGATGTACTCGGACTGATCGCGGTCTACGGGTACGTGGGACTTGTGATTCTTGGGTACGTCCTCATCGAAAAGCGAGGTAGTGGGGAGAGCAAACGGAAATTCGTCCACATACTCATCGGCAACATCGTGTTCTTCTGGTGGCTGTTCGACAGCTCATATGTGATGGCTTTCCTTGCCGCCGGACCTTTTGTACCATTGCTATACCTATGCTCACCCCGCAGCAAGGTGAGCTTTGCTAAGGGAACAGTTCTAGAAAAAGTATCCGCTCAAGGCCATGACATGGGGCTGTTCTTCTATGCAGTTTCCTGGGTCATACTAGCCCTGTTCCTATTCAATGACCTGGCCATAGCCTCGATCGGGGTCGTGGCCATGGCCTACGGCGATGGTATGGGCTGCGTGATCGGTCGTCGTTTCGGTAGACGCCCTATCGGATCGACCGGTAAGACAGTCGAAGGATCGCTGGCAGTGCTGGCGAGCACTTTGATCGCATCACTGGTCGTACTGCTTTTTTATGCCTGGCTCATCGACAACGGATTCTTCGTAGGAACGGTGTATTCGATGGACACCATGGTGATAATAGCCCTCATGTCCGGCATCTGGGTGTCCCTGATAGAGTTGTTGACCCCAGGGGCCTATGATAATCTGACAATACCACTATCGACCGCCCTGTTACTCAAGCTGATGGGTTTCTAATGAAGCTGATCATCGTGGATGGCTTGGATGGTTCCGGGAAGAGCACTGTTGCCCGTTGGATGGCCGCACACTATGAATCGATGGGTGAGACCACACTGATCAGGAACCACCCATCCGAGGGTGCATGGGGTCGAGTGAGCAAAGGTATGCTTCTAAAGGAGGGGAAACCGGCACTCCTGGTCGCAATAGTGTTCTTCATAATGGATGTGTTGAGCTCGGTGAGACACCTGCGTCGGAATTGGGCCGGTTACGACAACGTCATCTTCGTGCGCTACCTGATGACGACGTGCTACCTCCCTCGTGGCCTCGTGGTCCCAGGTTACAAATTCTTCGAAGCCCTGTTGCCGAGGGGCGATCTTAAGGTGCTGGTCGATATAGATCCCAATGTCGCCTATCGACGCATTGCTGGTCGGGCAGAGGATATGGAGATGTTCGAGAACATGGACAGCCTGCAAAAGGTCAGGTCTAAGATGGCATTGGTCACTGTCGGTTGGCAGATGATCGATAATTCAGCCGATGAAGCCAGTACCCGAAAGGCACTGCGTTCGATACTGGGTCATTGATGCACATCAGGTTCGATGTACATCATGACCTCGGCATCAGGGCATCGCTCGTGCACCTGGGCATATAGGCACTCGGTGATACGTTGGACCTCTTCAACCCGACTTTTGCACTTGAAGA
>JAUVWO010000129.1 GCA_030604065.1 Methanomassiliicoccales archaeon
GAAACAGAGGGTGGGCATCGCTCGGGCCCTGGCCAATGACCCGGAGATCCTGCTGATGGACGAGCCCTTCGGCGCCCTCGACGCCCAGACCCGCAACCTCATGCAAAGAGAGATGCTGCGCGTCATGGACCGCACCAACAAGACAGTGCTGTTCGTGACCCACTCGGTGGACGAGGCGGTCTATCTATCCGATCGCATCGTGGTCCTGACCAAGAGGCCGGCCAAGATCAAGGAGATCATCGAGATATCCTGGCCAAAGCCCCGGGACCGTGCCGCTCCTGAGTTCGCGGCGCTGCGGAAGCGCATCCTAGAAGAATTGGAGGAGGAGAACGTCCTCGACGACTAGAGATGACGGGCCGCGACCTCTATCGCACGCTTGAGGCTGTCACCGGGAATTATCACCGTCACCGGAATGGACAGGATCTTCTCGATGGTGGGGGCGACTATGGGTGCGCAGACCACCGCCAAGGCGCCATCGCGCTCGGCGTTGACCGAGGAGATGATGGCCCCCTCCATGGTGGTCGCCGGATACTCCTTCACCAGCACCCGATCGATGCCGATGGACATCACCCGCTCCTCGATCGTGTTCAGGACCGGCCTCGAGGCTATCACGGCGATGAAATTGCCCTCGGGAGCGTTCTCCATGCGCCGCACCGCGTTGACTATGGCCCGCACCGTCTTCAGGTTGGGCTCGCGGTCGTCCTCCAGGATCTTATACATGGTGCTAGTGGATATGCCTGTCTGGGTACAGAACTCGTTCACGCTCATATCAAGGCCCTCCAAGAGTATGCGCCGCAACACCGTCTGAAAGCCGCCCTTGCTCCGCAGCATCCCTGCGACCAGCTCGTTCACAAGCGACATCTAGACCTTCCGGGCCAGCTTGGCCGCGTTGGTGCCGGCCACACAGCCCTGACCCACGGCCCGGGCCAGCTGCCACGGCTTGCCGGTGACGTCGCCAGCAGCGAACACGCCCTCGACCTCGGTGGCGCATCCCCCATCCACGATGATAAAGCCCTCAGGGGTCGGTAGGATCCCCACATCAAATGCCAGCTCGACCGATGAACGGGCCCCGAGCTCAATGAACACCCCATCCACGGCCAGCTTGCGGCCGTCGTCCAGCTCCAGGGACTCTACGAACTTGTCGCCGTCGATGGCCACGACCTTGACCCCGGACACCAGCTCCACGGGAGAGGACTCGATCCGCTCCATGAGCTGGGGCGATATGTCTGGGTCGGCGACGATCCAGTACACCTTGTTGGCGTACTCGGTCATGAGCAAAGAGCTGGAGACGGCCTCGCTCTCGTCCCCCACCAACGCCACCGTTCTGCCCCGGTAGAAGTTGCAGTCGCACTGAGCGCAGTAGCTCACCCCCTTGCCGAGGAACTCCTTCTCTCCCTTGGCCCCCAGACGCTTGCGGGAGATCCCCGGGGCCAGGATCATGGTCTTGGCGCTCACATCGGTCCCATGGTCGGTAGTAACGGTGAACGAACCGTAGGCACCACCTATGCTGACCACATCCTCCTCAAGGAGTGTCGCCCCGAACCCCTGGGCCTGCCGGCGACCCATGCCCACCAAGGACTCACCGGTGGCGAACTCCACCCCGAAGTAGTTCTCCACCTCAGCGGTCACCAATGCGCTGGCCCGCGCCCTCCCCAGAACTACCACCTGCACCTTGGAGCGGGCGGCGTGCATAGCTGCCTGAAGTCCTGCCGGGCCGCTCCCCACGATAACGACATCACATTCCATTGCTCTCACTGATAAGGGAATTGACCGGGAGGAGATAAAAAAGTGACCCCGGGAGCCGGGCTCACATGTACGGAGTGAGCTTCTGCAACAGGGCTGATTTGGGCATGGCCCCCGTGATTCGATCCACTATCTGTCCATCCTTGAATATGAGCATGGTAGGAATGGCACGAATGTCATACTTCATCGCCGTCGTCTGGTTCTCATCTGTATTGAGCTTGGCAAAGGCGATCTTGCCCACCAGCTCTTCCGCCAGCTCGTCGAGGATCGGTGCCAACATCCTGCAGGGGCCGCACCACGGCGCCCAGCAGTCCACCAGGACCACGGGGTACTTCTTCACGAATTCATCCATTTCAGGACCGGAAAGCTTCGATGGCTCATGAGGCCAATCAGGGTTGGTGCTATCTTTAGACATTATATCCTCCAACATCTTCTTTCTGATGCGTTCGAGTTCGTCATCCATGTTGACATCTCCGAGACTCGGGACCGCTCTCTATTCGCACTATCTGCTTGATGCGTATTAGCTTTTCCCCGAAGGCCCGGTTCCAGTAACGGAGCCAATGAATGGGGATGGCGACCCCGGGCCCGTTCAGGA
>JAUVWO010000005.1 GCA_030604065.1 Methanomassiliicoccales archaeon
ATGGAATATTCAGATGCATACCTACACATAGGGGAACAAGTGGAGGAGGACGCGTATGTCATATGCAGGTACCGGGTGCGGACCGACCTTCCCATGGACCAAGCGGCCGCGGCCATTGCCACCGAGCAGTCCACAGGAACATGGACCGAGCTGTCAACCCTTAGCGACGACATTTTCGATAAGTACGGCGGGAGGGTCACCGGCATCGATGGGCGGGATGCGGTGATCGCCTACCCGGTGGACGACTTCAGCATCGATGTGGGCGGGTTCCCACAGATACTCAGCATCATCGCCGGAAACCTGTTCGGGCTGTCCGCACTTGAGGGAGTCAGGCTAGAGGATGTCACCTTCCCCCGCTGCATACGGGAGCAATTCAAGGGACCCAAGTTCGGCATCGAGGGGCTGAGGCGCATCCTCGACCGTCCTGAGCGACCGCTGGTCGGCACCATCGTCAAGCCCAAGATAGGTCTGTCACCAAAGGAGACCGCGGACTACATCTACGAGGCGGGCATGGGCGGACTGACCAACGGCAAGGACGACGAGACCCTGGTGGACCAATGCTTCGGCCCCCTTGAGGACAGGGTGGTGGCGATCGCCGATGCCATCGACCGGGTGAGGGACGAGACCGGACACCGCATGATACACGCCATCAACGTATCCACCCGCGGTGACCGGGTGATCGAGGTGGCGGAAAGGGCACAAGAGCTGGGAGCAACCCAGCTGATGGTGGACGTGCTCACCTGCGGCTTCGCTGCGGTCCAGGTGCTGGCAGAGGACCCCGGCATCAAATTGCCAGTGCACGTGCACCGTACCATTCATGGGGCCATGACCCGCAACCCAGACCTGGGCATCGCCATGTTGCCGTTCGCCAAGATGGTTCGGATGGCCGGCGGCGATGCCCTCCACATCGGAACCTTCGGTGTGGGGAAGATGCACGGCCATCGCAGTGAGGACCTGGACAACCAGAGGGCCTGCATAGAGGACATTGGATACCGTCCAATGATGCCGGTGTGCTCCGGTGGCATGCAGCCTGGCCTGGTCCAACCACTGGTGGCCATCAGCGGGTTGGATGTGCAGGTGCAGGCCGGTGGCGGGGTGTCCGGCCATCCGCTCGGCGTCAGAGGCGGAGCCCTGGCAATGTCCCAAGCGGTGGAGGCCGCATACCTGGGCATCGATAACCGCATCTATGCCGCAGATCACGATGAACTACGGATAGCACTGGACAAGTGGGGTGTAGAATGATACTCAAAGCCAAGTTCGTGGACGTGGACTCAGAGGAGAGCCTGGTCATAATGCATGACGATGACTGCGCAGAGCTGGGCATAGTGGCCCACGACCGTGTCAAGGTCACCCGGGCCGACAGGACCATCACCGCCATCGTACAGACCTCGGACACGTTCCTAGAGCCGGGGACCGTGGGCATCCTCGGCAAGACATTCCAAGACCTCTGTTCCTGCAACGATGAGGATGTCACGATCCGTTACACTTCCAAACCGGAATCGGTGGCCTTCATCCGCAAGAAGATGGACGGGGGCGAGCTGACCACGGACGAGATCCAGAAACTGGTGGTCGACATCTCCGAGAAGAACCTGTCCACCATCGAGATGTCCGCCTACGTCACCTCGCTGTACATCCATGGCATGAACATCCGCGAGACAGCGGACCTGACCGTGGCCATGGTGCGCACGGGCGAGGTCCTGGACTTTGGCCAGACCCCGGTCTTCGACTTCCACTCCGTGGGCGGGGTGCCCGGCAACAAGATCACCCCGATAGTGGTCCCGATAATCGCCGCAGCAGGGCTGCTCATCCCCAAGACCTCCAGCCGGGCCATCAGCAGCGCTGGTGGGACCGCCGACATCGTGGAGACGTTCTGCAATGTCTCATTGGACGCTTTCAAACTCAAAGAGGTGGCCGAGCATGTGGGCGGTACGCTGGCTTGGGGCGGGGCAATGAACCTAGCTCCGGCCGACGACCTCATCATCAAGGTCGAGTACCCATTAGGAATCGACCCCCATGCCCAGCTTCTAGCCTCGGTGATGAGCAAGAAGAAGGCCATCGGTGCCGACTACCTGGTCATGGACATACCCATGGGCGCCGGGACCAAGGTACCGACCATGGATATGGCAAAACACTATGCCCGAGACTTCATGGACCTGGGTGAACGGCTGGATATCCGTGTGGAATGCGCCATCACCTATGGCGACCAACCGGTGGGACGGGCCATCGGGCCGGCACTGGAGGCCCGCGAGGCCATTAGCATACTTGAAGGTGCTCGCTCCCCCCACTCGGTGATAGAGAAGGCCTGCGGCATTGCCGGAATGCTGCTGGAGATGGGGGGCATGCCCAACGGCATCGAGACCGCCAACGACCTGTTACGGTCGGGAGCGGCCTTGACCAAATTCCGCGAGATCGTCGCTGCCCAGGGCGGCAACCCCGACCTCAAGGAGGAGGACCTCTCAGTGGGACAGTTCAAGAAGGACGTTCTGGCCATCCGCAGCGGTTATGTGGATTCCATACGCAACAAGGAGCTGGTCACCATATGCCGCACCGCAGGGGCGCCTAGGGATAAGGGCGCTGGCCTGATCATCTACAGCAAGAAGGGCAGCCAAGTGGACCGCGGTGACCCGCTGTTCACGGTGTACGCTGACAACCAGGCCAAACTGGATCGGGCCATCGCGAGGGCCATCAAACTGGAACCAGTGGTCATCGAAGGTATGATCATCGACCGTGTGCCCTCATTCTCCCGGGTCCGCTGACAGTCGCACCGCATCGGACAGGGTCATCCGGCCGAGGGCCACGTCCCTGGCCATACTGACCGTTATGGTCAGGCGGCCACGGCTGGCGATACGGGAACGGCGTTGTATCTCCCGGAGCTCTCCGGGGGTGGGCTCCACCTCCGGCATCGAACCCAGCTGCCTCCCGGCCCTCACCGCTATCGTCTGGGCCGCGTTCAGGTCAGGATGCTCCCCCCTAGTGGTACCGGTCTCATCCACCACTTCCACAGCGTCCACCATATCCCATACCGCCACTATGGTCCGATCCCGGTTAGTGGGATCGCCATGCCCTATGCGAATGGTGAGGCTCTTGATCTCCGCCCACCCTTGCAGGCGCTCCACCTCGTCCCTGACCGCCTCTGGAGAGAATGTCCTTCGACGCAGTAGACGCCGGCCATCGCAGAGCAGCGCCAGACCAGGCCGCTTGCCTGGATCGATCCCGAAGATGAAATGATGCGCTCCGGGTCCACAACGCAGCCTGCAAAAGGCCATATCCACCGCTGACCGGGGATCCTCATGGGTCACCGTATCCACCGACAGGTCGGCCTCCAGTCCCCGTGAGATGATTACCACACCCACCCCCGGAGGCGCCGGTTCACCCGGGACGAGGGTGACGAAGGGCTCGTCCCGCGAACGGATCTCCTCCACCACCTCGAATTGGTACCGGGGGTCAGCACTCATGACCGCCGGTATCAATCGATGCCCCCGCTTGGATCGCCCAGACATCTGTCGGCGGGATACTTGGACCCGTTCTTGGCCAGCTTATCGATCACTGCGTCGCTGAGATCGGCCTCCAGGTGGTTGGCCAGGGAAAGACAGTAGATGACCACGTCGGCCAGCTCTTCCAACGTCCTCTCCCGGAACTCTGGCCGCTCCAGCGACTCGTCGATGTGGCATAAGGATTCCCACTGGAACAGCTCCATCAACTCGCCAGCCTCGATGGCGATGCTCATGGACAGGTTCTTGGAGTTGTGGAACCGCCCCCAGGCCCGGTCACGGACGAATTCGTCCACCATCTCGCGCAGCTCGGCCATCGTGGTCTCGCAATCGCTCATCAACACCTAAATGGGGTCATCGGTATTTACGACTCGTCAGGGCAGGAAGCCCACTACAATCAGTAGTTGGATGAGTTTGAATGTAGTAGGTGCCTGTCATGTGTGTCTGATTCAGGCGGACTCACTCTGACAGATCTCAAACCAGATCCATATCCTTCGATACCCGCCGCCCCAGGAGCACGAATCCGATCGATGATATAAGACCCATGGAGGCGATCAACAGCCACATCACGATGGGTGTGGCGCGGGTGGCGTCCATTATCATGCCGCCCACGAACGGCCCCATGGCAGCCCCGCTGTCCGTGAGCAGTACCATGGCCCCCATGTAACGGCCGCGGTTCTTCTCCGAGGCCAACCGGGACACGAAGCTGACCGATGCAGGAGATATGATCATCTCGGCCACGGTGATGATGGCTATGGTCCCCACCATCCACAGGAACCCGGTGGAGGGGCCTACTAGGGCGAACGCCACGGTGTACAGCAGCGCCCCGATCAATAGCACCCTTGAGAGCCGGTAACGCGACAGTCCCCTAGCTATAGGTATCTGCAGCAGCACGATCATGATCCCGTTCACCGCGAACAAAGTGCCGATCTCGCTCTCCAGCAAACCAAGATCTTCCTTGGCGAACACGGTGTAGGTGGAGAAGAACTGGGACATGAGGATGACCAGCAGCAGCGTGGCCAACCCGAACACCAGGAAGGTACGGTCCTTGAACACGTTCAGGGCCTCCTTCCCCAGATGTTGGTGATGCTCCGATCCGGTCATGCGCTTGGTCTCCTCCACCATTACAAGCACCATGACCATGTAGATCGCCGCGGCCAACGAGGTCGCCACGAACAGCGCAGAGTAGGAGACCATGGCCACGAAGCCGCCCACGAACACCCCTGCGGCGAAGCCGACATTGGCGCCCACCCGCACGAAGCTGTAGGCGTCCATGCGCTGTGTCGGATCGGTGACATCGGCGATCATGGCGTTCATGGCCGGATGGGCCACATTGCCCAGCAGGAATGCCACCGCCAGCAGCCCTGTTATCGGCAGGAATCCCCATCCCAGTTGCACCGCCACCGCCACCAGGGCGAAGGTGACGATGCGCATGGCCATGCCAGTGAGCAGTCCCCGTTTCCGACCCCAGCGATCGGCCATCTCGCCGCCGATGATGCCGGCCAGGGCCGACATCACCCCGACCACGAGCCATACAAGACCGATGACGGTCATGCTCACCCCCAGCTCGGAGTTGAAGTATATGGTCAAGTAGGGCAGGAACATGGAGAACCCCATGGCGATTATCATCTCGCCGACGAACAGCACCCAAAGGCGGCGGTCCACGCTCCGGAAACGCAGGGAGCTCATAGCCTGCCCCTCCATCGTGGACCCACGCCCTCAGGTATGGGCTCGCCTCCCGAACGCTCACTTCGCACCATGCGCATACCCAGCAGAACGAACAGCCCCGCCGACACCAGACCCATGGATGCGATGAGGGACCACATGGTCAACGGGACCCCTACATATGCATCCATGATCAGACCGCCCAGGGCGGGACCCATGGCCCAGCCTCCAGCACTGAACAGCCCGAACACCCCCATGTACCTACCGCGCCGGTCCTCAGGTGCCACCTTGGCAACGAAGTTCATGGTGGTCGGCGACATGATCACCTCCCCCAATGTGATCACCACCATGCATCCCATCAGCGCTAGCAGTCCCCCGGCCAGTCCTACCAATGCGTACCCGGTGGTGTACATCAGCGCCGCGCCTATGAGCATGAACGAGGGGCGGAAACGATCGATCACGCTGGCTATGGGCAGCTGCAGGAACACTATCATCAGACCGTTGAGCATGTACACTAGACCGATCTGGTACTCCTCCAGTCCCAGCACCGTCTTGGAGAAGGCTGGCAGGGTCGAACCCATCTGAGAGGTGACGATGAACAGCATCGCCGTTCCGATGCAGAACACCGCGAACACCGGGTTGCCGGTCAGGACCCGCAGTGTGTTGCGGGGGTGGAAGCGCTCCGTCTCACGTTCACCGCGGGACTCATTGATGAGCATGAACACCACGGTAGCGAACACGAACGCGCTCATGGCCGTCACTAGGAACAGCAACGAGTAGGAAAAGAACGAAGCTAGCATTCCACCCAGGAACGGCCCCAGCGCCCATCCCACATTCACACCGACGCGTATGAGACTGTAAGCGTGCACCCGGCGTCCGGGCTCGACCACATCGGCCACCATGGCGTTGAGCGCTGGATCGACGAACGAACCGCAGAACACACCGATTACCACCAGCACCGCGATCAACAGGAAGCTGCCGGTCAGGGCCACAGCAATGCTTATCAGGACGAAAAGCCCCGCCCGAGCATACAACGCGGAATACATGACCCGCTTACGACCTATCCGATCGGCCAGCTCGCCCCCTATTGTATTGCCAATGGCGGAGAACAGACCACGGAACAGGTAGACCACGCCTATCAGGGCCATGGATACGCCCAGGTCGGTGTAGAAGTAAATGGAGAGGAAGGGCATGACCACCGAGACACCGGTCGCCGATACTATCTCGGCGAAGAAAAGGATCCAGACCCTACGGTCGAAACCTTTGAATTTGGACATGCCTCCGGCTATACCACCACCCATTGCTGGCGGCATATCCGTCAGCGATTATGAATCTTTGTTGGAGACGTGCTGACACTTGTCAGTGCTTTAAGAATCTCAAGAAGCCCTTGTGCTTGCCCTCGTCCTCGGCGAACGCCTCCAGGCACTCGCGCTGCCTCTGAGTGACCTTCTTGGGCACCACCAGACGTACACGAATGAGCATGTCACCGTGGCTCCCGCTGCCCAGACGGGGCAATCCCTTGCCCCTCAGCCGCAGTACCTCGTCCGGCTGGGTGCCAGCAGGCACCTTGAGCCTGACCGTCTCGTCCTGGAGCGTGATCACCTCCACCTCGGCACCCAAGGTGGCCTGAGGGAAGGTGACATCCCTCTCCATCCATAGGTTGGAACCCTCGCGTGAGAAGACATCGTGCTGACGGACATGCACCACCACGAACAGATCGCCAGGCGGCCCCCCGTGGGCACCGGCATCGCCAGCACCCGGGACCCGGAACCGTGTGCCATTCTCCACCCCAGCCGGTATGTCCAGGTCGATGCGCGAGGTGCGTTGCACGTGTCCCTGACCCTTGCACTGAGGGCAGGCCTCGGCATAGGTGCGTCCCGAACCGTGGCATTGCGGGCAGGTGGTGACGCTCATGAACCGACCGAAGGTGGAGCTGCGCACCTGTTGCACCTGGCCGTTGCCATTACACTGGGGACATGTGGTGACGTTACCGTCCTTGCCCCCTGTGCCGTTGCAGTCCTCGCAGGCCACCGAACGAGGTATGGATACCTCTTGTTCCATGCCATTGAGCACATCCTCCAGGGTGATCTCGATGTCGTACCGCAGCGAACTGCCCTGCTGAGAACCTCCACGCCGCTGTCGACCGCCTCCACTGAACAGAAAATCGAATATCGATCCCCCTGAGGAGAAATTCCCTCCAAAGATGTCGTTCAGGTCTGAGTAATGGGAGAAATCGTCCCATGAGAAGCCGCCTCCGGAGAACTGGGAATCCACACCAGAATGTCCGTACTGATCGTACAGCTTGCGCTTGTTGACGTCCGCCAGGACCTCGTAGGCCTCGGAGATCTCCTTGAACCGCTCCTCGGCCACCTTGGGATCCTCAGTGGTCACATCCGGGTGGTACTTGCGCGCCAGCTGGCGATAGGACTTCTTCACCTCCTCGGGCGAGGCGTCCCTGGAGACGCCCATCACCTCATAGTATTCTCGCTTGCCCATGGGATTACGTTCCGTTTCACTCGTCATCGACTATTGTGTAGTCGGCGTCCACGTAGTCGTCGCCCTTGGGCTCTACATCCTCTTCAGGGGGTGCCTGCTCGGCCGTCTGCTGGTACAACCTGGACGAGATCTTGTACATCTCATGGGTCAGAGCCTCGGCCTTGGCGTCTATCTGGGCCTTATCGCTGGAATCCTTAGCGGCGCGGAGGTCGTTCATGGCCGCCTCTAGGGCGGTCCGCTCCTCATTGCTCACCTTGTCCCCCAGCTCCTGCAAGGTCTTCTCAGTGGTGTAGATCAGAGCCTCAGCCTGGTTGATGGCCTCGACCTTGTCCTTCTCCGTCTTGTCCATGTCGGCGTACTGCTCCGCCTCCTTGACCATGCGCTCGATCTCTTCGTCGCCCAGCTTGGTGGAGGCGGTGATCGTGATGGTCTGCTCCTTACCGGTGGCCATGTCCTTGGCGTTCACGTTGAGGATGCCGTTGGCGTCGATATCGAAGGTGACCTCTATCTGAGGCACCCCCCTAGGCGCCGATGGGATGCCCATCAATGTGAACCGGCCCAAGGAGGTGTTGTCCTTGGCGAACTCTCGCTCCCCCTGCACCACATGGATCTCCACCGCGGTCTGGTTATCAGCGGCGGTGGAGAATATCTGGCTCTTCTTGGTGGGTATGGTTGTGTTGCGCTCGATGAGCTTGGTGGCCACCCCTCCAAGGGTCTCGATGCCCAGGGACAGCGGGGTAACGTCCAACAACAGCACGTCCTTGACCTCGCCGGCCAGGACCGCGCCCTGGATGGCGGCGCCCATGGACACGCACTCCATTGGGTCAATGCCCCTCTGGATCTTCTTCCCCACGGTGCCCTCGATGAAGGCCTGCACCGAGGGCATGCGGGTGGGCCCGCCGACCATGATTATCTGATCTATTTCATCGACCTTGATGTTGGAGTCCTTGATGGCGGCCATGATCGGACCCTTGCAGCGGGCTACGATGGGACGCACCAGCTCCTCCAGCTTGGCCCGGGTGATGACCTCATTGAGGTGCTTGGGGCCGCTAGCGTCGGCGGTGATGAACGGTAGATTGACCTCGGTCTGCATGGTGGTGGAGAGCTCGATCTTGGCCTTTTCACAGGCCTCATGGACCCTCCATGTGGCCATGTTATCCTGCCTGATGTCGATGCCGGTCTGCTTTTGGAAGTTGTCCAGCACATGGTTGGTCAGGAGTTCGTCCATGTCCGACCCGCCGAGGTTGGTGTCGCCGGAAGTGGACAACACCTCGAACACGCCCTCGGAGAAGTCCATGATGGTCACATCCAGGGTCCCGCCGCCCAGGTCGAACACCAGGATCTTCTGCTCTAGGTCCGACTTGTCCAGCCCATATGCCAAGGCAGCGGCGGTGGGCTCGTTGATTATGCGCACCACATCCAGGCCGGCGATCGCGCCAGCGTCCTTGGTGGCCTGGCGCTGGTTATCGTTGAAGTATGCGGGCACGGTGATCACCACTTTGTCCACCGTCTCACCCAGATAGGCCTCTGCATCACGCTTGATCTTCTGGAGTATGAAAGAAGATACCTGCTGGGGGGTGTACTGCTTGCCGTACACTTCGGCCTTGTATTCCTGCCCCATCTTGCGCTTGATGTTCTTGATGGTTCCCTCGGGGTTGGTGACCGCCTGCCTCCTAGCTGGCTCACCTACGAGGAGCTGATCCTCTTTGGTGAAGGCCACGTACGAGGGGAACGCCTTGCCCCCTATGCTAGTGCCCTCGGCGCTAGGGATCATGGATGGCCTGCCGCCTTCCATCGTCGCCGCCGCCGAGTTGCTTGTACCCAGATCGATTCCGATTATCCTTGCCATTTCACTCACTCTCCTTCCTCTTTGTAACTCTCACCTTCGCATACCTTAACACCCGGTCTCCCATGCAATAGCCTTTTTGGTAGACCTCCAGTATGCAGCCGTCCTCGTCACCCTCGGTGGTGCATAACGCCTCATGCAGAGAGGGATCGAAGCCTATGTCGGTCGGTATGTCACGCAGGCCCTGGGCATTGAGCACTGATAACAGGTTGGCGTGCACACCCTTCACCCCTTCGACCAGACCCTGGCTGGCATCGCCTGCGGCCATAGCTCGCTCCAGGTCGTCCACCACGTCCAACAGCTCGGAAACGATGATCTCAGAAGCGTACCTGCGACCATCCTCCATCTCCTTGAGCGTCCGTTTCCTGTAGTTGTCGAAGTCGGCCTG
Source organism: Methanomassiliicoccales archaeon (assembly GCA_030604065.1). GTDB lineage: Archaea > Thermoplasmatota > Thermoplasmata > Methanomassiliicoccales > JAUVWO01 > JAUVWO01. The sequence goes on from JAUVWO010000005.1 coordinate 9,887, forward strand.
TATGCGCTTGGCCATGTCCAGGTTCTCTTGAGCCTGGGCCTGGGCCTCCTCCAGCCGCTCATCGAAGCTCCTCTCGAACGTCTCCGGCGCCTCGATATCAGATCCTTCCTCATCAGCCATAGCTAATGCCCCTCGATGTCCCTTCCCACTTGATAAGAAATGTAATGAAAGTGGGGGCGATGCCCCCATTTAGGATCAATCATCATCCATACTGTCCACGGGGGCGCCACCGCCCATGGGCATGCCGCCGCCACTGGAAGCGATGACATCGTCGATGCGCAGGATCATGACCGCAGCATCGGTGGCGGAATTGATCGCCTGCTTGCCGACACGGTAGGGCTCGAGGACATCGTTCGCCCTCATGTCCTCGATCTGACCATTGAACACGTTCAGACCGGCAGTGATCTGGCCTTTGCTGTGGGCCTTGCGCATCTCGATGAGCACATCGATGGAGTCATGGCCAGCGTTCTCAGCCAGGGCGGTGGGTATGGACTCTAGGGCAGAGGCAAAGGCCTCTATGGCCATCTGCTCCCTGCCGCCCACGGTGGAGGAGAACTCCTTGAGACGCATGGACAGCTCCATTGCAGTGGATCCGCCTCCGGTAACGATCTTGCCGTCCTCGATGGCGACTGCGACAACGTTCATGGCATCATCCATGGAACGCTCCACCTCGTTCACGACGTGCTTGGTGCCGCCGCGGATGAGGATGGACACCGCCTTGGGGTTCTTGCAGTCGGTGATGTAGGTCATCTCGTCCTCCTGGACGCGCCTGAGCTCCACCAGACCGCAGCTGCCGATGTCATCTTGCTCGAGTTCCTCGATCTTGTTGACTATGGAAGCGCCAGTGGCCTTGGCGATCTTCTCCATGTCTGTCTTCTTGACCCTGCGGGCCGCGAAGATGCCCTCCTTGGCCAGGAAGTGCTGGGCCAGATCATCTATGCCCTTTTGGACGAAGATGACGTTGGCGCCCTCAGACTTGATCTTATCGACCAGCCTCCTCAGCATGGACTCCTCCTCGTGGAGGAAGGCGCTCAGCTGGGTCGGATCGCTGATCTCTATCTTGGCATCGATCTCGGTCTTCTTGATCTCTAGGGCGGCGTTGATCAAAGCCACCTTGGCGTTCTCGATCTTCTTAGGCATACCGGAGTGCACCGGCTCCTTGTCCACGATGATGCCGTTGATGAAGTGGGTCTCATCCATGGAACCGCCCATCTTCTTGACGACCTGGATGTTCTTCAGGTCCACGTTATACTCACCGTTGGACTTCTCCGCCACGGAGACCACGGAGTCTACGACCACATCAGCGAGGTGTTTGCGGGAGGCGGACACCTGCTTGCTCATCATCGAGGTCATGGCCAGCTTCTTCAGGCCCTCCTGATCGTTGATATCGATCGATGTGGCGATCTCATCAAGGACCTCATTAGCCTTCGCAGCGGCCAAACGATAGCCCTTGGTAATGATGGTCGGGTGGATCTTGGCGTCGATCAGGTCGACTGCCTTCTTGAGCAACTCTCCACCGATGACCACAGCGGTGGTGGTACCGTCCCCACAGACCTTGTCCTGGGTATTGGCCACCTCCACCATCATCTTGGCGGCAGGGTGCTCCACATCCATCTCCTTCATTATGGTCACGCCATCGTTGGTGATTATGACATCACCCATGGCGTCCACCATCATCTTGTCCATCCCCCGGGGCCCAAGGGTGGTCCTCACCGTGTTGGCGATGGTGCGCGCCGCGGTGATGTTGTTGAACTGGGCATCCTTGCCCTTATCTCGCTTGGTACCTTCCCTGAGTACGAGTATCGGAGTGTTTCCCATTGCCATATATTCATCCTCCTTGATCATGTACTATGTAATAGCCATTGAATTGAGCGATACGCTTGATGTTTGTTCTTCTATATAAAACTATCAAAAAAGATAACGAGGGCGAAAAGGAAGGTGCCAGCCCATCCAGTTACGACGGGGGCAAGCCTTATGAAATCCTTTCGCCTATCTGGAATCGCATGGAAGATCTACAGGTCACCTTGGCAATGCTGTTCAAGCGCAAGGGGAAGAACGTCCTCACCGAAAAGGAATTCGTGTTCAGCGCATCGATAGACTTCCGATGGTTCTCTCCCAAGGACGCCAAGCGCCTGCTGCAGATGGGCATGGCAGAGGGATTGTTGCGTGAGGACGGCGAATACGTCAGGCTGGCCTTCGATCCAGCCTCGGTGGATGTGCCAGTAGGATTCAAACCGGAGCAAGGCGTGCTCAGTGCCGACACCCCCGAGCCGTTGTTCCCCCGCATCCTCGCCCTGGTGGTCGAGAATTCCGTCATGGGTCGCCGTGAGGCGGTGGCCAGCATCAACCGCACCCGCGAGCGTCTAGACGTGGAGATCGAGGTAGCTGGACTAGCGGTGGCCAGAGGATACGGTGCCGATGTGTCCGGGCTGCTTGATGAGGTGCGAGAGGAGATCCTCCACCGTTGATCACTTCTTCTCAGTCTTGATCATGTCCCCCAGCGTGAGCCCGCGGTTCTGAGAGCCACTTCCAGAGGGTGCTGCCGTGGCGGTCTTCTCCATCAGCTCGATCCCAAGGGTGCGCTCCAACTTCTTGACCAGCTTGTCGCTTGGCACCATGTTCCCAGACTCCAGCTTGGTGACCACGCTCTTCTTCTCGTTCAATTTGGCACCCAGGGCGTCCTGGTCCCACCCCCGCTTGCGACGAGCCTCCTTGATCCGTTGCGGATAGTCCTCGGCCAAATCTACTGTTGAGGTCGCATACACGTCCCTACCACGCATCCTGCGCTCCCGACGCTGCAGCCGCTCCTCGATGACTATGCGAGAACCTTCCTCCGCCTTGCCCCCGTTATGCGCGTCCCCGAAGCGGGAGCACTCCGGACCGACCGTCAACTTGGAACCCTCGATGTAGACCGTTAGCGGACGATCGATCTCCCTGCCGCACAGTTCGCAGATCATCACCCCACTCTATAACTTGAACCGATTTAACTTTTCTGCGCTCACCTCGCATCGATCGATGAGAAGACGGCAAAGTGCATCGTTCAACAGATCGAAGACACTTAGAACGATCCGTCCAGACAGGGTCCAACCCCTTTGTTTGATTATATTCGAAACAATCAAATATGCCTGTGGTCATGAAACGGTGCGACACGGGGTGCTGTGAAGTGGAAGAAGAGCATGTGGAGGAGATAATCTCCGAACTCGAGGAGAAGATACGAGTGCTCAAGGAGCAGAATGCGGAGCTTCTCGAGGAGGTCAGACGTGTCGAGGGCGAGAAGAGATACGTCGAGAGTGAGCTCTTCCGTCTGCAGAAGGAACTTAATCGGATGAGGGCCGAGATGGAGCGACTGAAGTCGCCTCCACTGATCATAGGTAGCATAAAGGACGTGCTTGCAGACGGTAAGGTCATCGTCAAGAGTTCCACCGGACCCGACTTCATAGTCAGCATCTCAGAGTACGTGCCTCGCGAGGATCTCGTGGTCGGTGCCAGAGTTTCGCTGAACAAGCAGACCCTGGCCATCATGAAGGTCCTGCCCCCATCCCTGGACCCGATCGTCACCGGGGCGGAGATCATCGACAAGCCTATCATCACCTACGACGACATCGGCGGACTCAAGGATCAGATACGCGACATACAGGAGGCGGTCGAGGACCCGCTGCTTCGCCCGGAGCTGTACCGCAAGGTCGGCATCGAGCCCCCCAAGGGCGTGCTGCTCGTCGGTCCACCCGGCACCGGGAAGACCCTGCTGGCCAAGGCGGTGGCCAACGCCACCGAAGCGACGTTCATCCGTTTGGTCGGGTCGGAGCTGGTGCAGAAGTACATCGGTGAGGGAGCACGGCTGGTGCGCGAGCTGTTCGAGATGGCCAAGGAGAAGGCCCCAAGCATCGTGTTCATCGATGAGCTGGACTCAGTGGGCGCCAAGCGTCTAGAGGCATCGACCTCCGGCGACCGCGAGGTGCAGCGCACCCTGATGCAGCTGCTAGCGGAGCTGGATGGATTCAATCCGCTGTCTGATGTCAAGATCATAGGGGCCACCAACCGCCCGGACATACTAGATGAGGCGCTGCTTCGTCCTGGCCGGTTCGACCGCATCATCAAGATCACCTCCCCCGACCACGATGGCAGGCTGGAGATCTTCCGCATCCACACCAGCAAGATGAACGTGGATGAGAACATATCAATACCCAGCCTGGCCCTCAAATCCGAGGGAGCGACAGGAGCGGAGATCAAGGCCATATGCACCGAAGCGGGCATGTTCGCCATCCGCGACGGCCGCGACCACGTCAAGGTGGTCGACTTCGATCGTGCCATCGTCAAGGTCATGACGCGCGAGGAGGAGAATGTCGTTCATCATGGCGTAATGTTCGCTTGAGTTCGTGACCGACAAAAAAATCTTTTACCGTTCTTTATCGTGTCATTCCGTTCATGTCGGAGGAAGAACGCACGCCGTGCATAAGTTGCGGCATCATGATCGATGATGGGATGCCGTCTTATCTACGGTTCTTACCTATGTCACCCTCAGTGAGAGAACTGACTCGCAGAGAACAGAAATGATGATCGGTCACCGTTTCTAACGGCATTCCTGCAGCACCTCATATCAGGTGTTGGCAGATATACGTGGGCGAGGTGGGTCGAAGCCTGTGTTCTGAGCAGGAGCGTTCGTGATCGAGGCGATCACGTTCCTGTCCTTGATGGGCATACCGTTCTGCATTCGGATCATGTAGCTGGTTCGCCTGGCGTTCTGGCTGTTCAACATCTATGACGCATACCGACTGGCCCATGGATGGTCGAGGATTCCATATACTGATTATGATCGTCAACGGCTGAAATCATAAATGAAAAATCATATGGCAGCATTTAAGTACCCGACTTGAAGTTGATGATGACGATGGACGCTCTAGAGGCTTCCAAGATAATATCTGACGAGTATGCGGCCAAGATACTCATGGGCAGCATTAGACGACCCAGGACGGCCCTCGAACTCATCAATGAGTTCGGCATCCCGGTGGCCGCATGCTACCGGCGCATCCGCATGCTGGAGACCAAGGGGCTGCTGGAGTGCGCCGAGAAGAAGCTGACCCCAGAGGGCAAGAGGGTATCCGCCTATCGTTCACTTATCCGAAGCGCCCAGATCTTCTTCGAGGAGGGGCAGATCAAAGCCCGCTTCGAGTGGATGACCGGTGAGGTGGAGGATCTACGCCTGGACCTCGACCATTACAGCCTCTGACTCATTGGGACTGTAGATCCTCTCCGCCCTCGAACACCTGTTGCACCGCATTGTACACATCCTCCATGCCCAACGCGCTCTGGGAGGATACTGGCATCAGACCTGGATACATTCCCATGTTCTCCATGGCCTTGAACATCTCGATGCTGAGTATCGATTGCGGGGTGACCTGCTCATCCGTCAGCGCCCCGTACAGGCTGTAGGGGTCGCTGGACCACTGCATCATGCGATCGATATCGTCCTGGCCCAACAGGTCCGCCTTGGACAGCAGGCTGCACACCGGCAGCGAGAACCGGAACTGGCACATGGCGTAGAGCATCAGGTTGGACACGAACCCGGGAGCAGTGGCCGAGAGCATGGGGTCGGCAAGGAACATTAGCATGGAATCATTCTTGCCCAGGGCATCGACTATGACGCTGGACGACTGTCTGAACGCGAACAGCTCCATCTGCCCAGGGGTGTCGATCAGCAACAGATCGTCCTGCTCGAAGCCCTGTACTGCAGCGGCGATGTCACGGATGTTCATGGCCATGAGGTCGGCGGCCACCACCTGGGCTCCATTGGGTCCGAGGTCGTACTCGGCCATCACGTTATCCAGGTGTACCCAGTCCCGTATGTCTATATCTGGAGCATAGGGCATCCCCTCAGCCCCAGGATCCAGATTCATCTTACTGACCCTGAACCCCTGGAACTCACACCATTCCGAAAAAGCTCCCACCAGGGTGCTCTTGCCGCTACCTGCGGTTCCGACGAAGTACACTATCCTCATATGTCCCGTGGGCCTATCTATCGCAAGGGTCTAAAACATTTCCGTTCATGAAGACAGAGCAGAGTCGATGATAAGGTTGAGCTCCTCCTGCTTGAACGGCTTGAGCAGGTAGCCCGCCGGACCTATCGCCTCCGCCCTCTTGCGGGTGGCCTCGTCCGAGTAGGCGGTCACGAACACCACCGGGATATTCTTTTGCTCCCGGATGATCCTGGCCGCCTCGATGCCATCCATGCTGCCCGCCAGATTGATGTCCATCAGCACCAGATCGGGATCCGTGTCCAGGGCAAGCCTCACCGCATCAGGGCCATTGGTGACCGAAGCCTCCACCTCATAGCCTAATACATCTAGAAGATCCCCTATGAACATAGCGACGATGGCCTCATCCTCAACTATCAGAATACGTCCCCCGCTCATTGAACCCTTCCCCTGGCTAATATTCGATGATGATCCCCAAGACCATCGCCACCTGGGATTATAATGGTTTGGAGGGAAAAAGCGCATATATGATCTATTCCCGGCGATTATCAGTCCTGGCAAGAACATTTGTTCGGAAAACGGACGATCCATGTCGGGGCGGACCCTTGCTCGACCGACATGATCCCCCTCAGCTGATGGTGCACGATGGTGGTCACCAACCTCATGCCCAAGGTCTTTACGGAATTGATGTCGAAGTCCTTCGGCATGCCCTGCCCATCGTCCTGATATCGTAAAGTGATGCATCCCTCTGTGCGTTGTAAGATGATGGATATCCTGCCGCTAGACCTTCCTTTGAATGCGTACTTGAGCGAGTTCGTCAGCAGCTCGTTCACCACCAAGCTACAGGGTATGGCGGTATCCAGTTCCAGCAATATATCGTCAGCGCACACCTCGGTGTCTATATCGATACCGGATGAGAACCCATGAATGATGGTGTTCACCAGGTTCTCGAAATGCGTCTGTGCCCTGATGAGCGACAGGTCTGCGGTACGATAAAGGGCCTCGTGCACCAGGGCCATGGACATGATGCGGGCCTCGGCGTCCCTTAATGCGATCCGGATGTCCTCGTTATGGTTGGACAAGATCTGCATGCCCAGCATGGAGTTGATGAGCGCTAGGTTGTTCTTGACCCGATGGTGCACCTCCTGCAGCAGGGTGGTCTTCTCCTCCAACGACGATATCACCGTTTCCTCAGCGTCCTTTCGGCTGGAGATGTCCTGATTGATGCCTATCATACGCAGCGGTCGACCATCACGATCACGCTCCACCACCATCCCCATTCCATTCACCCACACGAAGTCGCCATCGCGGTGTCTCATACGGAACTCGGCGGCGTAGAATGGGGTATCGCCTTGGTAGTGGGACTCCAAGCGGGCCTTCAGATCCGCTATATCCTCTGGATGCACTCGCTCGAAGAATGATCTGTGACCCCCCTCCCCCTCAGCGGGGGTGAGTCCAAGCATGTCCGCCCATCGCTGGTCCACCTTGAAGGTGTCATCGGAGAGGTTTCGCTCCCAATATCCCATCCTGGCCCCCCTGATCGCCAGCTGCAGCATGGGTTCCTCCGATCTAGCGGACCTGGGGACCCCGTTCGAGGTGAAAGCCATCCCAACTATGTCCTCTATGAGATCTTGGATATCCTCGATCTCGTGCTCGTCCAGTCTCGGAAGATCACGCACCTTTCGCATATGACCTGCTATGTCAATGTTATCTTCCATTGGTAGGGATGCGTCATCGTCGTTCCGCCTTATCCCATACAGGTGGACCGTGGCAATGTGGACATCCTCTACCATGATATCCCGTCGGAAATGATTGAGACCATTGCCGCATTCACAAGGACCGGTCTGGACGGATCGCCCCCTGGTCAACGAGACCATCTCATGATAGAGAGAGCACACATTGTCCACGCCGATGCTCAGGAGAACGGCCCCCCCGGGATCGCACACGGCGACCGGCACCCCAGTGACCCGATGCAATCGGGACAGGGTCCGGTTCAGCGCGTCCAGGTCCATCATTGGACCTTGGGCGGCTAAGGTCCCAAGAACGTCAACGCCCGGTTCCCTATCTTCAGACCTGTCATCCATCGCACCATCCTCCGCCGACCATCTCGAAGAAAGCTCCACCGATATTAAAGATATGCTGAAACAGGGCCGACAACAACATAAATACCGTGGAGCGTGATGCACCGCTGGCGATTGTCATGGTCGATGATATCAGGGATAGGGTCAAGCGGGCCAAGGCGGACTCCATCAGGCTGGCTGCGGTCGACACCTTGGACAAGGACCGAGCGCTGGAAGCCATGGCCTGCGCGCTGGACGCTCAGCGCTCACGGATCATGGGAGAGAACGCCCTCGATATGGACGCGGCACGGTCGCAAGTGGAGTCGGGAGACATGGCACCGGTGTTGATGAAACGCCTGGCCATCGATGATCGAAAGATCGACGGCATGATAGCTGGCATCCGCGATGTGGCCTCACTGACCGACCCGGTGGGCGAGACGCTTGACGCTCTGGAGCTGGACGAGGGATTGGAGCTGTTCCAGATAAGCTGCCCCATCGGGCTTATCGGAGTGATCTTCGAGTCACGTCCGGACGTGGTTCCTCAGATCATGTCCCTGTGTCTCAAGAGTGGCAACGCCACCGTGTTCAAGGGAGGCCGGGAGGCGCTGCGGTCCAACCGGGTCCTGTTCGACACGCTCAAGGAGGCCATCGCCGATTCCGGGTTGCCCTCGGAGGCATTCCAGATCATGGAGACCCGAGAGGATGTCGGTCAGATCCTCGACCTGGACGAGTACATAGACCTGCTCATTCCCCGAGGTTCGAACGCCTTCGTCCGGTACATACAGGACAACACCCGCATCCCGGTGCTAGGGCATGCATCCGGCATATGCCACGTCCACGTGGATGCCGCTGCCGACCTGGACATGGCGGTGGCGGTGGTCGTCGATTCCAAGGTCCAATACCCTGCAGTGTGCAACGCCGCCGAGACCCTACTGGTGGATGGCGCCGTCGCAGAGGCGTTCCTGTCACGGGTAGCGGAGCGATTGCGCCAGCAAGGGGTGGAACTGCACTGTGATCCTCGTAGCCTGTCGATCATCGGCGGGGTCCCGGCCACCGACGAGGACTGGGATGCCGAGTACAACGACCTGGTGCTGGCGATCCGGGTGGTGGACTCGCTCGACCAGGGCATCGACCACATCAACGCCCACGGCTCGCATCACACCGATGCCATCATCACCAGTGATCGCATCGCGGCGGGGCGGTTCGCGGCCCTGGTGGACTCGGCTTCGGTCATGGTGAATGCCTCCACCCGGTTCGCTGACGGATACCGCTACGGCAAGGGGGCCGAGGTGGGAATATCCACCAACAAGGTCCACTCCCGCGGCCCGGTTGGCATGGAGGGGCTGATGATATACAAATACGTCCTGGTCGGCAATGGCCAGGTGGTCGCCGACTACGCATCCGGCGCCCGGACCTTCACCCATCGGACACTGGATAAGAGGTACGGTGACCAATGATGCGTTCCGACCTGTCGGGAGTGAAACGGGTGGTGGTCAAGATCGGTACCACTTCCATCACGGACAAGGATGGTGCAGTGGACAACGACTTCATGGACGTTGTAGCGACCCAGGTGCATGATCTGAAGATGCGGGGCATCGAGGTCATCCTGGTATCGTCGGGAGCCATCGGGATCGGGCTGCATGTCATGGATGTGGAGGCCAAGCCGCAGGAGGTGCCCATCAGGCAAGCGGCGGCGTCGGTGGGGCAGGGTCTGCTGATGCTCGAGTGGTGCAAGAGCTTCGCCCGCAACGGAGGCAAGGTGGCCCAGATACTGCTGACCTACGACTTCTACTCCGACCGGGAACGTTACCTGAATCTACGCAACAACATCCATACGCTGCTGGATCACGACGTCGTCCCCATCATCAACGAGAACGACGCGTTGTGCATCAACGAGATCGGCGCTGTGTTCGGCGACAACGACACCCTGTCGGCCATGATAGCATCCAAGGTGGAGGCGGACCTGCTCATCATCCTGTCCGATGTGGATGGACTGTATGACCGGAACCCAAAGACCCACGACGATGCGGTGCTGATATCTGAAGTGCGTGAGGTCACGCCGGAGATCGAGTCCTTCGGTGGTGACCCCATCAGCACCAAGGGCGTGGGCGGCATGCGCACCAAGATCCAGGCGGCCAGCATCTGTATGATGAGCGGATGCCACATGATAATAGCCAACCACAGCATCGAGGACGTTATACTGAGGATAATGGGTAGCGAGCAGTTGGGCACCATGTTCCACGCTGGCGAGGCCCTGATGGGCAACCGGGTCCGCTGGATCCTACTGGCCGCCTCAGCGGGAACGGTGGAAGTGGACACCGGGGCCCGGGCGGCGCTGCGCACCCGCAACGGGCTGTTGCCCTCTGGAGTGTTAGCAGTACGGGGTATGTTCTCCCGTGGCGACGTGGTCGACCTGGAGTGCGACGGTGATGTGTTCGCCAAGGGCATCACAGACATCTCCTCCGAAGAACTCCAGCGCTTAAGAGGAGCGCAGACCGATGAGATCGAGGGCATCCTGGGCTATCGGGACTTCACCAATGTCATCAAGCGCCAGAACCTGGCCTTCTACTGATCGAGCTCAGCGCCGCAATGAGGGCAGTGTCTGAACGAACGCCCTACCCGGGTTCCGCAGGCGGGGCAGCGCCCTCCGCTCACATTCCGAAGACGGAACCTGACGTATGCCATCAACATGAACAATGCAACCATGCCACCCACGCCCAACGCCAGGATCGCCCATTGTATCAGTGTCGCCACGCCATCCCTCTGATGCGAATGGCGCTGATGAATGATGAATTTTCCCACCTTTGAAGAATGCGATCAAAAGGATCGTTTGCCCCGGGACCATCTCCCACAGCATATGACCAGCCCAAGCAGCGTGAGTTCTTCGAGCGCATGCCGACAACTGGGACCAAGAGGTTGATCATCGCGCGCGTAGCTGATCTTTCGGCCGCCTGAGCGTCCATGGCTCCCTGAACGGTTGATCATCGCGCGCGTAGCTGATCTCGTTGTAGGATCACAACATCAGCGGTCAGGGGTGCCCGTCGTGGAACGTCATCTCATCACGATGATAGAATGTCCAGGTATCGAGGTCGATGGATGAGCTCCGATCCCCGACAAGCCGGGAATGTATCCGAGTTCGGTGTCTAGACACATTGGGACATCGTACACATGCGACCATAGGAACATTGCGTCCCCTCAGGAAAGTAGTAATGACCCCGGTATCGACATCGATTCGCACATCTATTCAGATAGCGTCCGTATCCCTATCATCCATGCCCCCTGGAATAAGGACCATACCGCCGATCAGCAGAAGCAACGCCGCCACCGCGATGGTCATGTACACTTGAAACCTCTTCACGAATGCCCTCGCGTTATTGTTCACCTGACGTTCCGCCTATTAATATTACTATTTGTTGGATCGTAACACTTCTCTTATGGCCTCTATCATCAATGAATGGTCAGGAGCGAAACTTGATAAGCGAAAGAACGTGTTGGCAGACCAACACACCAGTTATGGAGGGAAAGATTGCGCGACAGGGACGAGGATGATATCGGCAGGATGATGGGGATGCTGAACGATCACCCGGTCCCCCATATGATCATCAAGGGGGACGCAGAGGTTGTGTTCGCCAACACCGCCCTGTATAGCCTCCTGGGACATAGTCCCCAAGAAGTGAGTACCAGCGACGAGTTCTACCTAAAGGTGTTCCCCAATGATGAGTATCACGAGCGGGTGACCCGCCGTTTCAACATGGCTCGTCAGCGTTCTGGGGGTAAGAAGATTTTCCAGGCCAAGATGGCCTGCAACGACGGCTCCAGCCGGCAGATGCGGTTCATGATCATGCCCATGAACGACGAACACACCCTGGTGGCACTCCTGGACGTGACCCGGGAGCGATCGCGCATGGACCTGATCAACCGGGAGAGACATCGTCAGCGGCTACTGCTGGAACTCTCAGAGATAAACGACGCCACCCAGTCAGAGGTGTTCGACTTCGGGCTGCATAAGGTGCTGGAGGTGACCGGTGCCCAATTCGGTTACATTTTCCTCCATGATGAGGGCGAGGGGCTGCTCAGGCTTCTGTCGTACTCGACCAACACCCATGATGAGTGCAACGTTATGAACGCTCCCATGGAATTCAAGGTCGGGACCTCAGGCCTGTGGGCCGAGCCGGTACGGCAGCAGATGCCCATCATCATCAACGACTATCATCAGACCCACCCGCTGAAGCGGGGGTTGCCTACGGGACACGTGCCTATACACAATCATATGGGGATCCCTCTCATGGATAGGGGGAAGGTGGTCGGGGTCATCGGCGCTGCCAACAAGGACGGCTACTTCAACAAGCGCGACGTTCGCAACGTACAGCTGCTGATGGATGGGGTGTGGAAGATCGCCAAGCGCCGTGAGGCAGAGGACGCGTTGCAGGAGAGCGAACTGCGGTTCAGGGACATCGTCGAGAACATCAACGAGGTGGTCTACCTGGTATCCAAAGGTGATGTGCTGTACATCAACCCCGTGGTCGAGGACCTGCTCGGCCTAGGACATGAGACCATGATGGATGATGTGGACGCCATCTACGGGATCATACACCCGGATGACAAGAAACGGGTACAACGGGCCAATGAAATGAGCAAGGACCAATCCAAGCAGTTCGATCAAGAGTTCCGCATCATCCACCCAGAGAAGGGGGAAAGATGGGTCCGAGTGCGCACGTTCATCATCGACAGTGATCTGGCCCGCTCCGCCGGTGTCATCGAGGATGTGACCGATCGCAGACTGATGGAGGAAGAGCTACGGAACTCGCTGGAGGAGAAGACCACCCTGCTGCAGGAGGTGCACCATCGGGTGAGGAACAACCTTCAGCTGGTCAACAGCCTGATCGCCCTGCAGCTTACCCGCGAGGAGACGAAGGAGGTCCGCTCAGCGCTCCAGGACGCCGAGAACCGGATCATGACCATGGCATCGGTGCATGAGAGCCTTTACCGCTCCAAGAACGTGGCGAACGTAGACGCCGATGACCATTTTCACCGGCTTGTTAGTGGATTGGTCGACACCTTCCGTCCGGACGACAAAGTGTCGGTGAGGGTGGTCGCGCCCGACATCGTCATGGACCTATCCCTATCCATACCCGTGAGCCTGGTGGTCAACGAGCTGGTCACCAACTCGCTCAAGTACGCATTCCCAAAGGGCGACAAGGGCACGATCGATGTGAGTATGGTGCAGGAGGGCCACGGTTACCGGTTATGGGTAGGCGATGATGGCGTGGGGCTCCCGGACGGATTCTCACCCACATCATCGAACACCCTGGGCATGCGCCTGGTCCGGACCATCATCACGCGGCAGCTGGGTGGGACCCTCAAGCTGCTGGATGGTCAAGGCACCAAATGGGAGATCACCATATTCCCGCCCGGAGACGATTGATCGCCCCGTTCATTCATATATCGGAATATACAGTACTATCAGGGGGTCTATTGTCTGATAAATGGAGATGGCTGGATCAGCATCCAGTACCGCATCTGATCGTTTCAGATAGTGGCGAGCCTCTGGCGGCCAATGTCGCCATGCTTCAAATGATCACAGGGGACGGGAACCTATCTGAGAAGCTATGGCCCAAGGCAAGCTACAGGAAGAGGATGATCGCCCGCCTTGAAGATATGGTGATCCGAGGGGGTGGATCGTTCCGCGCCTTGACCATGTTGCTGCCAGGCAGGAAGATGATGCGATACACTCTGCTCCCATGTAGCGATGGGACACGTATCGTGATGGTGCGGGAGGTCGACAAGGAGGGGTACCGCCTGCAGTCCATCCGCAGGGAGCTGCTGAGGAACCGCACCATGCTTAAGCTCTCTCACATGGAGTTCGAGGGCAAGTCTGAGATGTTCAACTTCGTGCTGGAGAACATGCTGAGTGTCACCGACAGCGATTACGGATACATTTTCGATTACGACGATTCCACTGGCCAGCTACGGTTGATAGCGTACACTAGCAGCGTCTATCACGATTGCGGGGTGGAGGACATCCCCCAGAAATATAATATCACCCGCACCGGGATGTGGACCGAATCCATCAGAAAGAAGGGGGCATTCATCATCAATCAGCCCCCCGAGGGTCGCGACCGTCTTCCCAGAGGACATGTCGCCATTCAGCGGCTCCTGAGCGTCCCCATCATCGTGGATGGTCATCCAGTGGGCGTGGCCGGCGTTGCGAATAAAGAGGCATCTTACGATCACGTCGATGCCATGAACCTGCAGCTGCTCGTCGATGGCGTGTGGGACATAGTCAAGCGCAAGGAGGTTGAGGAGGCCCTATCGACCAGCGAGCGTCGCTATCGGATGCTGGTGGATGGCATGAAGGACCTAGTGATCGGTCTGGATGACTCGAAAAGGGCGATGTTCGCCAATCCATCGCTGCATCGGTTCCTGGGAGTCGAAGGGGGGGACCTGATCGGCCAGACGATCCATGCATATGTGCACCCGGATGACGTCGAAAAGGCGTACCGGGTGTTCAACAGCGATGAAAAGGAGGGTATCGAGCTCCGTATGCGCACTCCCGAGGGTTGGAAGATCGTTTCCTGGGAAAGCGATAGGATGTCACACGGCCCATTCGGTGATGCGGTGGCCATCGGCCATGACATCACCGAGAGACGGCGGTTCGAGGAGGAGCTACGCCATTCGTTGGAGGAAAAGACCACCCTGCTACAGGAGGTGCACCATCGAGTGAAGAACAACATGCAGATCGTGAATAGCCTGCTCAGCCTCCAAATGTTCCATGAACAGGATCCGAAGGCCGTCTCCACGCTGCAGGACGCATCGAACAGGATCATGGCCATAGCCTCCGTGCACGAGGGCCTGTACCAGTCAGAGAGTGTGAGCGCTCTGGATGCCCAGGGCCATCTGCTTCGCCTTTGCCAGGGGCTCGCCCACAACCTCGCACCCTGCATGAATCTGTCGATTACCGTGAACGCCAAGAACGTCTCCCTGGACATGGGCCTGGCCATCCCGATCAGTCTGGTGATCAACGAGCTGGTGACCAATTCCATCAAGTACGCCTTCCCGGACGGGAATGGCAGCATCAATGTCACCTTGAGCAAGATGCCGGATGGGATGAGGCTGGAGGTGTCAGATAATGGCATCGGTCTGCCGGACGACTTCAATCAGACCGCATCGTCCAACATCGGCACCCGGTTGGTGAGGAGCATCGTCATCCGGCAGCTTGGGGGGAGCGTGAACCTGAGGAGCAGCCCCCACTCGCGCTGGACGATCAAGTTTCCATACCCCTAGGTCATGTGATGTCCCTTGCGGGGATCGCAGTCGGGGAGTCCTCCGATTCCCCCGGATGAGTCGAGCCGCTCCAGCGCCCACAGAATGTCCTTCACCAGCATGTCGGCCATGTCACGGGAGAAGTTCTCCCTCACCACCACCCTCATGATGCCCATCCGCTCCGCGTTGGGCGGCAGCCGGTATGCGGGGATTATCCAACCCTTCTGCCTCATGGTGGAGGAAACGTCGAACACGTCATAACCACGGTCGCCGACCAGCCTGACCGCAACGATCGGAAGGTGATTGTCGCCTTTGAGCATGGCAAAGTGCCCGGTGGCCTCCAGCATCTGTGACAGATAACGAGCGTTCTCCATCATGTTGCTCGCGATGCGGGAGTATCCCTCCCATCCTAGGCGCACCATGTTGTAGTACTGGGCCAGCACCATGGCCGAACCCTTGGAGAAGTTGAGCGTGAACGTGGGCATCTCGTCGCCCAGGTAGTTGACGTTGAACACCAGGTCCTCGGGCAGGTCGCACGTGTTGCGGAACACCAGCCACCCCAGGCCGGGATAGACGAGGCCGTACTTGTGGCCGGAGACATTGATGGAACGTACCTGCTCCAGCCGGAAGTCCCACACGTAGTCGGGCTCGGTGAACGGGGTCACGAACCCGCCGGAGGCGGCGTCCACGTGCATGGGTATGTTCAGACCGTCGTCGTCCCGGAGGTCTCGCAGAAGGGCATCGATCGCCTCAACGGGGTCGGACTCGCCGGTGAACGTGGTGCCCACCACGGCCCCAACGGCGATGGTGTTGGCATCCACACGATCGGCGACCTCCTCGGTCGAGATGGCGTACCGGTCCTCGGTCATGGGAATGATGCGCGCCTCCACGTCGAAGTAGCGGGCGAACTTGTCCCAGCATATGTGTGTGTCCGCCCCGAAGATGATGTTTGGCTTTCCGGCATCCTCTCCAGCCTCCTGGCGCCGTTGTCTCCAGTTCCACTTGTGGGCCAGCAGCCCGAGCATTATCGCCTCCGACGACCCAACGGTGGCGGTGCCCACGAAATCGTCCTCGGGGGCGTTGAACAATCGGGCCACCATGTTGACCAGGCGCTCGTGGATCACCTCGGTCTGCGGGTATTCGAAGTGATCGATGAAGTTCTTGTGAATGTTCTCCATCACCAGCCTGCGGGCCTCTGGCTCCATCCACGTGGTCACGAACGATGCCAGGTTGAGGGACGGATTGCCATCAAGATCGAGCTCGTCGCTCACCAGCTGGTAGGCTGCGTCGGCGGGCATGCCGCGATCGGGTATGCAGAACTTGGGCACTGAGGCGGTGAAATACCGAGTGCTGTATGTGCTGGCATGGCCATCCTCTTCGTCATCCAGCTCCACCCTCTTGGATACCATGGCAACAGCTATCGTCCTGCCTATATATCGATTGTTCCCATTTCCGAATTTTGTGAGATCACCAGGGGCCGCCATCCCATTACAAATTGAACGAAAGACTTACATTCCAGTCCCGCTTGGGCGTTGACATGGGCATCGTGGGCGAATGCCGCCGCTGCGGGGACTGCTGCAACTACAACTACCAGGTCATGAACCGGGCCACGATGGAATATCAAGGCGGCCGCGAGTTCTATCTGGGCAAGGGCGCCGAGATCATGGAGATCCCTAAGGGAAACGAGCTCCGATCACAGGGAAAGTACCTGGTCCGCATCCCCGAGCCCTGCTCGCACTTCCACATGGAGGACGGTGTGGGCAGATGCGACATATACGAGCGTCGCCCCCCGATCTGCACCGAGCATCCCCACAATGCGCCGGAGTACTTCCTGGCCCTCAAGCTTTTCAACCCCGAGTGCGGTTATCACGACGAGCAGTCCCGTCCTTGAGCCGCGCATCGACCCGTTATCATCATCCATGGAGCCCGTATGCGCGGCCCTAACCGGTCCCGGCACCTGCTGGATGGTCGTTATACCCTGATCTCGACACTTGATTCTGTTTTCGGAGAAAATTGACAGTTGAGCTTGCGCTGAGCCGATGATCAAAAAACCTGATGTCCCAGAGTCTCCGATGGGCTTTCAGCTCTCGGAGGCCCAGTTTTGATCATCATATCCTCATTGATTATCAGGTTCAAGAGCTCGAAATCAGATAAGATGCATCGCACTGGTTGATTCTTCTCATGAACACGCGCAACTGTCAAATTTCTTCAGGGAACCAACTGCAATTATTTTGACCAAAACAAATGGATCATATCCACGATTGATGGATTGGGTCTTCTGACACCAATGATTACGACCGGCAACCCAAACGTCAAACTCGTCTCACGAAAAAGTGCAATCATTTCCAACTGTTGGGGTCAAGTTGTGAAAAGTATCAATCGAATGTGTCCTAGTTACAATCTATCATGCAGTAAAATACAATATTATTAAGGGGGATGGAATGATACCCTGCACCATCTGTTGGTTGGAGGGGAAATTGATAGATGAAGGCAACAGAAGCTAAAATGCTTGATTTTTTAAAGAGATCCCCACAGTTTGTCATTCCCATATATCAACGTACCTACTCTTGGACGGAATCTGAATGTCGTCAGCTCTGGGATGATATAATAAGAACTGGCCAAAATGACGACGTTTTTGCCCACTTCATAGGTTCCATTGTCTACATCGAGAAGGGTCTATATCATGTCTCCAGTCAATCACCACTTCTTGTTATCGACGGCCAGCAGCGACTTACAACTGTTACTCTGATCCTCGAAGCCCTTGCCCGACACATCGGCGATTCCGAGCCATTGGAAGGGTTCTCGGCCAAGAAACTGCGCAACTATTACCTGCTCAACCCACTCGAAGACGGTGAGTGCGGCTACAAGCTGCTGCTGACACAGACGGACAAACAGAGCCTGCTGGCGTTGGTGAACCAGAAGCCATGGCCCGCCGAACACTCACTACGCCTGAAGGATAATTTCGAGTTCTTCGTGGAAAGGATAAAAAAGCTCGATAACGACATGTTGCCACTTTGCAAAGGCCTCGCCAAGCTCGTCATCGTGGACATCTCACTCAACCGCGATCAGGACAACCCACAGCTCATCTTCGAAAGCATGAACTCCACTGGGCGTGAATTGAGCCAGGCTGACCTGATTCGTAACTATATTCTCATGGGCCTCGAAGCAGGCCATCAGACCCAATTATACAACGATCACTGGCGCCCCATGGAGATCGGATTCGGCCAGGAAGCATACGGTACACACTTTGATGCTTTCATGCGCGACTATCTAACGTTCAAGACCGGTGAAATCCCCAACGTCCGCAAGGTTTACGAGGCCTTCAGAAAACATGCCCGCAGTCCGGAAGTCAGCGTGGTGGGTGTCGATGCGCTGGTGGCCGACATCCATAAATTTGCTGATTACTACTGCGCAATGGCGCTGGGACAAGAATCAAACGGAAAGCTTGCGGCCGCATTCCGGGACCTGCGCGGGCTGAAGGTGGATGTGGCGTACCCCTTCCTGCTTGAGCTATATCATGATTACTCGACCGGACTGCTACCTATAGAACAGTTTGAATGCGTTGTTCAACTTATCGAGAACTACGTTTTCCGCCGCGCCGTCTGCGCCATCCCGACCAACTCACTCAACAAAACATTCGCAACGTTCGGTCGTACGCTCAACAAGGAACACTACCTTGAAAGCGTCCAGGCCCACTTCCTGTTGCTACCTTCCTATCGACGCTTTCCAGGCAATGACGAGTTTTGCCGTGAACTCAAGGTCCGCGACCTCTACAACTTCCGCAGCCGCAGCTACTGGCTGCGTAAGATTGAGAACCATGGCCGCAAAGAGCGGGTGCCCGTCGATGAGTACACCATTGAACACATCCTCCCCCAGAACGAGAACCTTTCGGAGCGGTGGCGAGACGCGCTCGGCCCAGAATGGCGGCGGGTGCAGGAGACCTGGCTGCACACGCTAGGAAACTTGACCCTGACCGGCTACAATGCTGAGTACAGCGATCGCTCCTTCACTGAGAAACGCGATATGAGGGGCGGATTCAGAGAGAGCCCGCTCCGCGTCAACGAAGGGCTTGGCACGATTGATACATGGGATGAGGGAGCTATCAGGGATCGAGCAGAACGATTGGCCGAACAGGCCTCGTACGTCTGGATCGCCCCATCGCTACCCGCCGATGTACTCGATTGTTACCGCCCTCTTCAGAAGAGGGCGGGAGTCCATACCGTCGATGATTATCGACGTCTGGCAGACGGGACCTCTATGCGGCCGCTGTTCGATGCGTTGCGTAAAGAGATCATGACCATTGATCCATGCGTATATGAGGATATTCGGAGATTCTATATCGCCTATAAGACAGAAACCAACTTGGTCGATGTGCTTCCGCAAGCCAAGCGATTGCGATTGACTCTTAACATAGGATTCCACGAACTCTACGACCCAAGAGGGCTGGCCAGGGATGTGACCAATATCAAACATTGGGGCAACGGTGATGTGGAAGTTGGACTTGACTCCTGCGACGAGATTCCCTACGCCATGGGATTGATCCGTCAGGCGTTTGAGAAACAAATGGATGATAGGAGTGAGCAGTAATATTGTATTTTTATAACCCGAGTTTGACACCCAATTCTCGCTAACTGTCAAATTCGGATTATACCGATCAATGGGCCCGTTTGAGGCTACGGTTAATTGACTCGGCATCCTTACGCAGCTGCCTGTTGGTATCACGGATGCGGTTGCCTATTATCACCTTCCTCTGGATCTCCTGGCGCAGATTATCCGCAATGGCGGGGTCCACCGATTCCTCGACCATGCGGAACATGATGGAGACCTCCCACTCGATCTCCTCCAGGCGATGCTCGTTGGCGTCGGCCCTCGCCTCCATGGTCTCGACCTCGTTCATGTGACGTTGCCTGGCCTGCAACCGAGCGACATCGTCGGCCGAGGACCACACCGCGTCCAGACGGGTCTTGGCCTCGGCGTATGCCGCATCGTCCAGCGGGTGCAGCTTGACGGTGCGGTGGGCCTCCCTGACCATTTCATGGGCCCGGTCCAGCTCGCCCTTTTCCAACAGTGACTCGGCCTCGCCGACCATCTCCATGATGATGACGCGGTTATCATCCAGCATCGCCGACCTCTGCGCATCCATCCGTCTACGGGCGGCCTTGTAGGCGGCCCAGCACAGGTCAAGGTCATGCCGTTCCATGGAGGTCGACTCCATGTCCCCCCACACAGCAGTGAGCTGCCGGCCAACGTCCCCCAGCTCCCGCAGCGAACTGCAGGCGTCGGCGGTGTCCAGAAGCCCGCCGATGCGGCGGACGATCGCCTGGCGTGCCTCCATGGATACGGCCTCGGTGGCCAACCTCTCCTCCTGGGAAAGGGCCTTGGCCCTCTCACAGGCCTGGGCATAGCGCCGCCACAGCCGCTCCCGGGTGTCAGGATCCACGCCACGGGCGGCCTTGAAGCTGCTGACCACATCTGGCGCCCGTTCCCAGAATCCCTTCCTATCGTCAGGGAGCATGGACTCCAGCGCCGCCACCTCCGCCTGCAACGATCTGGTTGCCTGCGTCCGCGACTCCTCCATGCGGCCCCTGGCCTGTTCGCACATGGCGTCCAGCCGCCCTCGCAGGCGCTCACGGTCCAGATCTCGCAGCTGGCCGGTGCGCACAGTGGGACCTATTTCCCTCACCAGGTCCCAGAACGGTGACGGATCGTCCCCCGCCCGCCCAAGCCGGGACTCCATCTCCTTGAGCTTGGCCTCCATTGCAACCCGGTTCTCCTGGCACTTGCGGAAGGAGTCCTCGAAGTCGCCCATGAACAGGTCAATGACGTGGCATCGCTTAACCCTTGTCCTGACCTCGTTGCATCCAGGGAATGATATGATCGGCCACCAGCGGCAGCATGTTCCTCTTCAGAGATCGGGTCACCTCCCTGGGCGTGAGCGGTCCTGGGTTGTCGCGCAGCATGTGATTCATCCCGGGCACCAACACGACATCCACGCCGGGAAGGTCGGTCAACGGCGCCCCCTCATCAGGAGGCACCTGGTAGTCCCGATCGCCATACAGCAGCAGCACGGGGCACTGCGGAGGCATCCGTTCCAACGGATATTCGTCCCTCTCCAGCACCCATCGCGGACGCAGCTGTCTCCCCAGGGTGGTCTTGACACGCCTTGCTCCCATGAGACGCAGTGCGAACGATACTGGCAGCATCTCCCGCTTTACCTCTGCGGCCGCCACCTTTTCCCAATCACCCTGCTGGCGCAGCATGCCGTACACCCGCTCCATCGCATCTATCAGAGCCTGCTGCCGTCTGCCAAAGCGACCCCGGGAACGCAGTATGTGTTCCATCTGATGCAACAGGACCTGGTCGAACGGCGATGTACCACAGGCGATGGCGACTGCATCATCCATGTCCTCCGCCTCAGAGGCCAGGATCATAGCGATGATGGCGCCTTCCGAATGACCCACCGTCAGAAGCTGACCGCCCACCTCGGGAAAGGAAGCCATCTGCCCCCAGGCCGCCCTGGCATCGGCCACCAAGGCATGAAGACCGGTCTCTGATCGATCGCCGCATCCGCGCTTGTCATAGCGCAGCGAGGCGATCCCCGCATCGGCCAGCTGCCAGGCCAGATCGCGGGTGATGCTGCTCGTGAACCGGTGCAGGCCCACACGAGCGTTGGAGTTCCGATCGGTGGGACCCGACCCCTGCAGCAGCAACGCAGCCGGGAACGGGCCCTTCCCTGCAGGTAGCGTGAGCGTGCCCCCTGTCTCCATATCTCCCATATCCAACTTCACATCACGCTCGGACCGGTTCATCATATCCACATCTGCCGCACTGATATTTCATCATTTACGAGTCCTGGCCCACAGCCTCCCGGGAACGAACGCCCCGCCCATCGATCGCACGATGCATGGGATTCCAGAAGGTTGGCCGACGGATGCCTTGGATCCCATTCACAACTGACGGAACGAGCGTTGCAGCGGTAAGACGGCTGCTGCGTTCCCTTCCCGCCTTACGAGGAGAAGAGCCTAGAACTCGACCTCGAACCGGGAGACGATGTCATCGATCCGGTCCTTCCAATCACCCACGCACGATTGGATGCGGGCATTCAGCTCGGCCCGGGGCAAGGCGGCGTACAAATAGTAGTAACCGCCCTGCTCGATGTGTCTTGTATCTCGGTAAACCAGACCGCAGCTGAGCATGCGCTGCAGTGAGCGGTACACAGAGCCGTTGGAGCGGTCGGTGCCATCGGTGAGGTCGCCGACACTGCCCGGACCCTGGACCATGAGCTGACGCAGCAGCTCGATATCGGCATCGCTGAGGCTGAACGCGCACTTGACCAGATCACCGCACCTACCGCTCGCCATCAGGGTCTGCATGTCCATTGCTCACACCATCGATCGATAATATAGGAGCACTATTTATGGTTTTTCATGCTTTAGGGAAAACCGGTAAATACTCCATGATTCAATGTATCCATAAGAGAACCGTTGAGAACGGGAAAGATGAAAATGGTGGATGAGACACTGGACGCAAGGGAGCTGATGTGCCCCATGCCCATGGTCAAGCTGACGAAGGCGATGAGGAGGCGGGTCCCGGGCCAGGAACTGGAGATGTTGTCCGACGACCCAGGATCCGTCGAGGATGTCCCAGCGTGGAGCTCGGGGACAGGGAACGAACTTATCGGAACCGCTACGGATGATGAAGGATACCACTTCATCATAAGAAAGGGGGAGTGATGGTGAGACAGGACAAGGGGGCTATAGTTGTAGCCGAGGGATCGTACGACAAGGCCATGGCATCCCTGTTCCTGGCCACCACGGCTGCGGGGCTGGGCATGGAGGCCCACGTGTTCTGCACGTTCTTCGGCCTCAACCTGCTCAAGCGCAAAGCCAGGCCCAAGCTGCCCGGCATGTACCGGCTCTTCACCGGCATGTTCGAGAAGAAGATGAAGCGGTTGGCTGGCGTGGAGGGTTTCCAAGAGATTATGGAGACAGCCAAGGACCTGGGCGTGCGGTTCTACGCCTGCTCCACATCCATGGCGGCCCTGGGCATGAAAAAGGACCAGCTTGTGGACGGCATCGAAGTGCTGGGAGCGAGCAAATTCCTGGACATTGCGGCCGACTCCAGGGTGCAACTATTCATAGGGTGATCGCACGAGAGGAGCGTCCATTATGCCGAGGCGCAGTACCTGATGACCGGACCTCGGCTGATGGCCACTTTCTGAATCCCAGTTCACCTCCCCTCATCCTTGGAAGAATCGCAGGTAGTTGCGGCCCCATGAGAAGAGGGTGTTGCCTATCCTGGGCCCACACTATGTCCCGCTCCCGCAGCTTTGGATGATAGAACCTTTCAACCTAAGCTCCCGGCCGTTTATACCAATGTCACAAGATGAGACCGAAGTGCTCTGACACCTTCCGCAACGATCTCGTGGGCTCGGTGCGAACAGTACGTCCGTCCTTGAAGCGTATCTCCCGCAGCAACTCGAACTCGGACAGCAGCGTCCTCATCGTGTGGTCGCCATACCGGCCGTTCGCACGCATCACCTTGCGGATATGCGATATCAGTATCAACGCGATGAACTGGATGAACATCCTGCCCTCCATGTTCCGCGACGAATGGACGCGGAGGCGTCTGGAATCGGTGTCGTTCTTCAGATCGTC
>JAUVWO010000017.1 GCA_030604065.1 Methanomassiliicoccales archaeon
AGAACTTTGTCATGATTCTGCCAGTCCTTGTGCCTTGCCGCCTTCAGGAGTGCTTGAGTTGTTTGATTTTTGTCGTCAGTAACGAAATTCTGTATTATCCAATAGCTGATATGTTTGATACTCTGTATTGGGGGGGGCGGTGGGCGGGATAATCGTCGGCCGGGCTCTGTGATGTTTCCGGTCAATATATCATCATTCAGAGCAAGTCGTGGGATCTCATTCATTAACCAGACCTATCTCCCATCTTCCTCGTGATCCCTGAAACCTTATGTGTCGAATGCCTAATAGCATATGATGTCGTGTTCCATTTCCCCAGAACCTTCGTCTTTCAAAGATCGTCTTCGTGCGATCAAGGAATGGGCTCCCATCGCCTAGAATAGTTGAAGGCGATCCCTCTCACATAGTCAAGACGTTCATCGGCCTTCATTGATCGATGTTCCTTCGATATGCGCTGAGAGCCCCTTGATCCAATGGATGTTTCATCAAGATCCTATTGGAAATGTCTTCTCACCATCATATCGCTTCATCATTCTTCCTTCTCCAGACGCACTCTCACCGAATTGGAATGGGAGTGTAGCCCTTCAACCTCGGCCAAGGTCATCACCGTCTCTGCAATTGATGCCAACCCTTCAGGGGTGATCATCTGTACAGTGGATGTCTTGGTGAAATGAGCAACGTTCAATCCAGAGAACATCATTGCGTTACCTGCGGTGGGGAGCACATGATTGGTGCCCGATGCATAGTCACCACAGGCGACGGGGGTGTATCCCCCTATGAATATGGAACCGGCATTGCGCACCCTTTGAAGCAAGGACTGAGCATTGGATGTCTGGATGGAGAGGTGCTCCGGGGCGATATTGTTCATGACCTTCAGCCCTTCGTCAATGTCCTTGACCAGAATGAAACCGGCATTTGCCATGGAACGATCTAGCACATCTCTACGTGTGGCCACTGCCAACATATCATCCAATGCCGTGCCGATGGCCATGGCCAGAGGCTCGGAGTCGGTCACCAGCACACTTGGGCATTTCGGGTCATGTTCCGCCTGGGCCAGGATGTCCGCGGCGATGAAACGTGGATTGGCTGTATTGTCAGCAAGCACCCCGATCTCACTGGGGCCGGCTGGAAAGTCTATCTCCACAGTACCACGCATCAGCATCTTGGCCACGGTTCCATAGACATTGGCCGGTCCAACGATCTTCTGCACCAGGGCTACCGATTCCGTGCCCAGGGCCATTGCGGCTATGGCCTGGGACCCACCGATCTCGTAGATCTCGTCGACACCAGCGACATCCAGGGCCACAAGGGTCACAGGATCGATCCTAGGCGGACTGCAGGCGATGACCTCCTCAACGCCGGCCACTTTGGCAGGAATGACGGTCATCAATGCGGTAGAAGGATATTTGGCTCGACCTCCTGGTATGTATGCACCCACACGAAAGAGTGGAGTGGTTCGGACACCCAGAACGATGCCGGGTTCCATCTCCCGGGTCCAGGTCTCAGGGGGCAGTTGCATCTGGTGGAATTGATTGATGCGATCGGCCGCATCCTCAAGTGCGTCAAGGATCTTTGGTTCCAGTTCGTCATAGGCCTCATCGATCCGGTCCCTATCCACCCTGATCGCATCCATACGTACCTGGTCCAGTTCCAAGGCTAGCTCTCTAAGCGCTTTGTCCCCGTCACGAGAAACCCTTTCTATTATGGTCTCGACCGTTCCAACAACATCTCCAAGGTCTGCCTGACGGGCTCGGTGCCAATCGTCGACCGTCATCTGCCGCCACATAACTGGTCAATCGGCCATTGGGTAGATTTAAGTTGCCCCTGCCACCGACAGCAATATCAACGAGTTGATCGTCACCCTAATCGAGTAAAATGGCTGAGGACGATATCTCCAATAGGCTTGAGATGGTGGAGAAGTCACTGGCGCTCCATCCTCATGATCCTGAACTGATGCTTGCTAAAGGCAATATCATCTCCGAGATGGAGGACCACCAAGGAGCTCTAGAGGTTGCCAAAGAACTACTGGTATTGCACCCTGGCCACCTTGGGGCATTGGAGCTGAAGGCGGTCTCACTATGGATGTTGGACCGATGGGGGGATGCCCTGGAGATCACGGAGCTACTGTTGGAGAACGACCCTCTACGCCCGGACTACCGGTTCCTGCACTGCATCGTACTGAAGAACATGGGGGATATCGAGGAATCCCTCATCATCGTTGACGACCTATTGATTGAATTTCCAGGAGATGATGGTTACCTTCTGGAGAAGGTGGAGATATTGGAATGTCTCCAGCGATTCGATGAGGCGCTGTCCATAGTAGATGGACTGCTGGAGTTGGACCCCTATGATGAGCGGTATGTGCTGACCAAGATCGACCTATTACAGTGCATGGGCCACGATACCGAGGTGGCAAGGATGATCGACACCATGCTGTCCGAGGACCCTGACAACATCCTGTTGCTCTTGGACAAGGCCATTACCCTATGGTTCCCGGGACGTGAAATGGACGCCTTCAAACCACTTGGTAGGGCCATAAGGCTCATGCCTGAACATGAAGAGATACGCAGATTCATCGAGGCCATAGTGGAATCAGAGCCCATGGACGAATCGTCGATAGAAGCGCTAGACCGCATCCTCGAACTAGTGCCTGAAGACCGTGGGGCGTTGATCGCAAAGGCGCTGACCCTCAGGAACCTCTCTCGGAGTGGTGAATCCATACTGGTGTTCGACCGGTTGCTGGCGTTGGATCCTGAAGACCACGAGGTCATGCTACTCAAGGCTCAGACCCTTTGGGTGATAGGCCAGAACGATGAAGCCTATAGCATGCTGCTCACCGACCTGGACTCTCATCCAGAGATGGGGCAGGAATGGTTCATCTTGGCCGCCGTCATGAAAATGCAAGGGCTGACTGAACCAGCCTGGAATATCGAGCAAGAGCTGCATATCAGGTCACCGGAGGAGCCTGTTTATCTTTCAGGCCTGATGGTATCGGCACGGATGATGGGAGAGCACAAGAAGGCGATAGAGATAGTCGATGAGTTGCGACGTCGATACCCGGATAGTCTGGAGTACCGAATTCAGGGCGCGGTCAATCTTAGAATGATCGGGGATCTCGATGAAGCACTGTCAGAGATAGAGTCGATGCTCGAGGACCATGGCGCAGAACCGTCCATTCTATATCGTAAGGTGGAGGTGCTTGGCTCCATGGGCAGATATGATGAGGGCCTGGCCATCATCGACCCCCTGGTCGATAGTGGGAATGACCCCCTTGCCCACAGGATCAAAGCCGAACTTATTCATTCCATGGGGGATGAAAAAGGAGCCAGCGCCCTTATTGAGCAGGCCTCGAAGATGGAGGCAGACGCCTACCATCGAATGGTGGCCGGAGGGGACGATGGAATTCTTCCAAAATAATAATAATCACTCCAAATAAGTAAAGTTGAAATACTCCGGCTTAGAGATATATGTCTGCATAGGAGGGAAAGCCGAGGTGAAGGCCGAGTGATCCGTAGGGTCACGAGGATTCCGCCTGGTGAAAACCTGTCCCCATCATAGGATATCCAACGTTCACCTATACGTGTGGGGCCGAGGGCCGAAAGATGTGTGTGACGGGGGTGGAGCTCCCTGCTTGGCCACTTTGAGGACTGGCGCATCCGGGATGCAGTAACCTCTGGTCTGGAACCTCCTATGCACACTCTCGTTTCTTATCCCGAACGGTCTCATTGACAACGTTATTATGCTTTGAGCCGATATTCCGCCCGTTCACATGGAGGCTCTACGAATATGAGGATCTCGGTGATCGGTTCCGGCTATGTCGGCCTCATCACCGGCCTATGTCTGGCAGACCTGGGCAACGAGGTCGTGTGCATAGACGTCATCGAGAGCAAGGTCGAGACCATCAATCGAGGTCAGAGCCCCATTTTCGAGGAGGGCATCGATGAGCTCCTGATCAGATGCTTGGCCTCAGAACGCTTCCGGGCCACCATCGATATATCCACCGTGGCTCAGACCGATATCACGTTCATATGTGTGGGCACACCGTCCAACCCCGACGGGACATGGAATATTGATCATGTCAGATCCGCATCCAAGGCTGTGGGTAAGGCGCTGGGACAAAAGTCCAGCGATCATGTGGTGGTGCTCAAGAGCACGGTCATCCCTATGACCTGTGAGACCGTGGTCCTACCAATATTAGAGGCTGCCTCAGGCCGTCGCCAAGGCCATGGACTCGGAGTGGCGGTGAATCCGGAGTTCCTAAGGGAGGGGACTGCAATTAGCGATTTCATGAACCCTGATAGGGTGGTGATCGGCAGCGGGGATCACCTATCCTCGGCTCTGCTCAGGGAGTTGTATGCTCCCTTGGGCAGACCTATCGTAGAGGTGCCTTTGGCGACCGCAGAAATGATAAAGGTCGCCTCGAACGCATTTCTTGCCACCAAGATATCCTTCGTCAATGAGGTTGGGAACATCTGCAAGGACATGGGTATCGATTTCAGATCTGTGGCCGAAGGCATGGGACCCGATCCGCGCATCGGACCACTATTCCTGAACGCGGGAGCAGGATTCGGAGGCAGCTGCTTCCCCAAGGATGTGCGTGGTATCGCCGCCGAGGCTCATCGACGGGGTCTGGAGCCGCTGATCCTGGATGCAGTGCTGGAAGTCAACGATCGGCAGCCGTTGAGGATGGTCGAAATGCTGGCAAGATCCCTGGATATCAACGGAGTTCAAGTCGCTGTACTAGGCCTGGCGTTCAAGCCAGGAACGGATGACGTCCGCGAATCCCGTTCCATACCGGTAGTGACAAAGTTATTGGAGCGGGGTGCGAAGGTCGTGGCCCACGATTATCAAGCGATCGAGGGTTTCAGGAAGCTGTTCCCCGAGATCACTTACTATGACTGTCCTGAGGACTGCGTCGCCGAAGCCGATGCGGTGCTCATAATGACCGCTTGGCCCGGATACTCAAGACCGGAGATGTACGACGACAAGCTGGTAATCGATGGGCGCGGTGTCACTAGGTCAAAGAACTACGAAGGTATCTGCTGGTAGGTATTAGCATGGATGATGGTTTTGGAAGAATGGGAATTGAAGAGCTTGATCGTACCCTGATCGAAGAACCGGGCAATTTGGATGCATTGGTGGCCAAGGCCCAGATGTTGGTGGCTAGAGGAGACCTTCAAGGAGCAATAGTCACTCTGGAACGTGTCAGGGAGATCGAACCCGAAAACGATATGGCCATCATGGAGTGGACCCAGGTGCTTTTCATGCTGGGGTGGGGGGACCAGGCGATGGAGGAGCTGGATAAGGCGCTGGAACGAAACCCCCGGTTCAAGGGTGCGGTGCTCGCCAAGGCGGCGATCCTCTCTCGAATGGGCAGGTACGAGGAAACATTGTCGTTGTTGGACGATTACTTGGAGACCTCCCCCTTGGACAAGGACCTGTTGATGGCCATGGCTCTTACACTGGCAGAGATAGGTCGATCCGATGAGTCCTTAGCAGTCGTGGACAAAGTGCTGTCGATCACCCCTGACGACGCCATCTGCAATGCCCTGAGAGAAGAGATCATAGCAAACCGATGATAGCAATCATTTACCACTCTTATTTTAACGTCCAACTATGTGCGGCAGGTTCGCCATAGAGCTGGTGGAGGACATCCACGATCGTTTTGGGGGCGGGTCGGGATGTGGGGTTCCAAAGACACGTTTCAATGTCTCTCCCTCTCAACAGGTATCAGTTGTGTCAAGTCAGAGAGTCAGGAGGATCGACATGATCCATTGGGGGATCAGGATACGGGAAGCCGGACCGATGATCATAAACTCTAGGGCCGAGGGACTAATGCGCAACAGACTGCACAGACCTATGATGGATGGTGGTCGTTGTCTGGTTCCCGCAACCGGGTTCTATGAATGGTAGGACCCTCTCTACTTTCATATGAATGACGGACGATTGTTTTCCTTTGCAGGTATTATGGCCATGGATGAAGCGGGGTTCATGGGGTTCTCCATAGTCACCACAGAGGCTGATGCACAGGTATCCCGGGTCCATCCACGGATGCCACTTCAGCGACAGGATGAAGAGGTCTGGCTTGAAGAGGGATCCATCGAAGGAGCGATAAAAGTGCTTCACCCATGATGAAAAGGACCTCGTCCATCATCCTGTGTCAGGGAGAGTGAACGATGTCTCGATGGAGGGCGACGATCCGATCAGGCCGACCGGTCTCTTCTGAACCGTCGATACGATTTAATACCACATCCGGTTAATTCGATTCTCGTTCAGAATAAAAGGTCGGAGGGATGAACTGTACGCATTGGAAGTCGAGGATCTGTTCAAGAACTATGGTGACAGGGTCGCCGTAGGAGGCTTGAACATTCAGGTCAAGGAGGGGGAGATATTCGGATTGATAGGTCCCAATGGTGCTGGGAAGACAACAGCACTACGGGTGATCTCCACCCTGCTGCAGATAACGTCCGGCAGGGTGAGGGTATTCGGCCTGGATGTTGACTCTGAACCAGATGAGGTCAGGAAGATAATCAGTTATCTCCCAGAGGATGCTGGAGCGTATAAGAACCTGACCGGGCGAAAGTATCTCGATTTCATGTCGTCTTTCTTCGCTAGCGGTAAAGAGAGGGAATCCATGCTGAAAAAGGGGATAGAGATCACCGACCTCGCCGACCGCATTGATTCCAAAGTGGAGACCTATAGCAAGGGAATGACGCGTCGACTGTTGATAGCCAGAGCAGTAATGACATCGCCCAGACTGGCAATATTGGACGAGCCGACATCTGGTTTGGACGTGATCAACGCCAAGGAGATCCGTGATCTGGTGAAGAAGATGTCATCCGAAGGGATGTCGATCCTGTTATCGTCACATAACATGTTCGAAGTGGAGTTCCTCTGTGATCGGGTTGCATTGATCAACGAGGGCGTCATCATAGAGAAGGGGACACCAGACGAGTTGAAGTCCAAGTATGGAGTAAAGAACATAGAGGAAGTGTTCACCGAGGTGGTTGGTTGAGCGACATCGGTGGCATCATAAAGAAGGAGCTGCGCGAGCTTCTCACACTCCAGTCGATCATACCTATCATGGTAATGGCCTTGGTGTTCGGATCGCTCGGGACGTCATTCTCTGGGATGGATCAAGCATCCCAACCACCTATAGTGGGCCTCGTCGATCTCGACGGGGGCGAATACGCAGACATTGTGACATCCACAGTACTCAACAATTCTGACGTCATATACCAAGGCATCTCTATCGAGGAAGGAAAGCAAGCGGTGCGGGACAACAACGCCGGGGCGCTGTTGGTGATCGTAGACGGGTTCTCCAGCGACATCACCGATAACCGATCGGGTCAGATGGAGATATACTGGTACATGAAAGGGACCGGGATCATGGAAACCATATCCTTGGCCAATGTTAACGTGCTGATGGCCGAGATCAATACCAACCTTTCCCGTGCCATCATCGCCGATGGTAGTGGGTTGGATGCCAATATCACCCTTTCACCGATGGTCGCCTCGGACAATACCATGGTCAAGGACAAGGAGATGGACGGGGTGAACCCGATGGTCGTCTCCGCGGTCATAGACCAGCAGAACATAATGATGCCCATCCTGATCATGCTGGTCATCGTATTGATAGGTGGGATCGTGATCTCATCCATGGGCATGGAGAAGGAGAACAAGACGCTGGAAACACTGCTTACCTTGCCCATCAGCCGCACATCGATCGTTGCTGGAAAGCTGATCGGCGCCGCGGTCGTGGGACTGATATTCGGGGGCATATACATGATAGGATTGGGCGTCTACCTGCAATCTTTCAGCGCCTCGACCTCAATAGACCTGTCACAATACGGGCTCACCTTGGATGCCCTAGATTACGTGGTCATTGGGGTGATGATGTTCCTCACGATCCTATCGGCCCTGGCCATCTGCATGATACTCGGCGCCTTCGCCAAGAATTACAAATCGGCCCAGAGCCTGACCCTGCCGGTCACGTTGCTGGCCATGATCCCGATGTTCGTTATCATGTTAAGCGACTTTTCCAACCTGTCGATCGAGTTCCAAGTGCTGCTATTTGCCATCCCATTCACTCATCCGATGATGGCGATAGAGAATCTCATGTTCGACAACTGGACCTTGGTGATAGGCGGACTGGCGTACAACTTGGCCTTCTCATTGGCCACAATCTATGTCGCGGTGAGGATATTCAAGTCGGATGTGTTGCTTACCGGTCTAGGATGGACCCGGGAAAAGCTTAGGAAGCGGATGCGACGATGAGATCCATCGACCTACAATTCAAACTCCCTTCTACAACTATATTTTCACTTTCAATCTCCAAATGATCGAATGGACAATCAATATCGACCAACCTTTTATTACATCGGTATCGTTGAGAGTAGCATGCGCGCCGCTGTGCTTCATCGACCAGGGCTTATGACCATTGATGATGTAATCACTCCCAAATGCGATGAGGGGGGCATTCTGATACGGATGGAGGCCTGCTCGATATGCACCACTGATGTGAAGATGCACCGACAAGGTCACCGCGACCTATGCTATCCTCGCATTCCCGGTCATGAGATGACCGGCGTGGTCATCGAGGACAGATCCTTTGATGGCGACATTCAAGTGGGCATGAGGGTACAGATCGCCCCAGGGATACCATGCGGCGTCTGCAAGCAATGTCAACGCGGGGCCGATAACCAGTGCCCCGAGGTGGGCATATTCGGATTCAATCGGGACGGAGGGATGGCCGAATTCCTATCTGTCCCCGAGGCATCGGTCGAGGCCAGAGGAGTTACACAAATACCAACCGGCATCGATTTCGAGCAGGCGGCCCTGGCAGAACCGTTGGCATGCTGTATAAACGCCCAGGAACTGGTGAGGGTCGGTTCCGGGGATTCAGTGCTGATCATAGGTGGTGGACCCACAGGCCTTCTCCATGCCCAGCTTGCCCGATCCAAGCAAGTTGATGGCATAATTCTCTCAGAACCCGAGGAAGAGCGACGAATATTGGCGAAACATGCAGGCATCGACCATCTGGTGGATCCCATCGAACAGGACCTGTCCGAATTCGTGAATGAGGTGACCGATGAAGAAGGCATGGACGTAGTGATACTTGCCAGCAGGGACATTCAAATAAACGATCGATTCCTGGAATTGCTATCTCCTCGAGGCAGGCTCTCACTGTTCTCAGGCATTCCTGACAACATGAATCGGCCAGGGTTGGATTTGAATAGGGTACATTACAGGGAATTGATGTTGACTGGAGCCTATGGATGTACAGTGGAGCAGAATCGATGTGCACTAGATCTGTTACAACGAGGCGTGGTCTCAGTGGATTGGATGATCACCTGTCGCACCAACCTCGATGATGTTGAGGAGGCGATGGCCCATACCGCCTCCCGGAAGGGATTGAAAGCAATGGTCAGGATGGTGTGAAGAGCATGGATGACAATGTCAGGGAATTCGGTCACAAGCTCAATGAAATGATACGGGGCAGACATCTTACCCGAGATGAGGCCCGGCAGATGTTCTCCGAGGTTCTCATGGATCAACAGTCAGAGATGCATCAGGGGGCGTTCCTGGCGGCAATTACCGCGAACGTTGCCACTCCAGAAGAGATCGCTGGCAGCTGGGAAGCGATATACGATCTAGACACTGTAAAGGTCAGACCGAACGTCGAGGGACCGTTAGTAGAGAATTGCGGCACTGGGATGGACACCATGGAGACCTTTAACATAAGTACCGCAGCATCCATCGTGGCCGCTGCGGAGGGAGTGGTGATGGCCAAGCACGCCAGCCGTGCCATAACATCCAGATGCGGCGCCATCGATATGGTGGAGGCCCTTGGTGTGGACGTCGAATCTGGAGCGGATGTGGTCAAGTGCAGCATCGAACAAGCAGGCATAGGCATATTCAACGGGATGAGCCCCAAGATCCACCCCCAGGGCCTGGGCCGCATCCTATCCAAGATATGCTTCGGCACTATTCTCAACTTAAGCGGGTCATTGGCCAGCCCGGTACTTCCACGACTTGCGGTTCGAGGGGTTCACAGCCAAGAGCTGGTTGAGCCCATGGCCGAGACATTGAAGGAGATAGGACTCACCAGGGCAATGGTGGTCCATGGGCTCTCCAATGATGGGGGGCTTGGAATGGATGAGATATCCCCATTCAACCGAACCTACGTTTCCGAGCTACTTGAGGACGGTCGGATAATCAGTTATTCGTTATGGCCGGAGGATTTCGGCATTGATAGATATGACGACATTGGGTTAGGGCCCAAGCGTGATTGCGTATCCGAGGCGCCCGAGTTCATCGACCTCATATCCGGGGACGAAGGGGGCATCAGGGAGGATATCGTTTGCATGAACGCGGCCCCCATACTCTACGTCACCGGAAGGGCCTCGGGCATGATGGAAGGGTTCAAAATGGCACGTTCCAGCATCCATGATGGCAAGGCCTATTCGAAATTGGAGGACTGGGTCACACATCAATCCGTTGACCCCACCACATCACTTGACCACCTCCACTCCATCTCCCGATGACGGGGGCATCTTAATGCCCCGGTAGCGCATTACCGAAAGTATGAGGTTGGTCTCGATCGAGGTAGATGGTCTGTTCGGCATGTTCGACCATCGGCTCCCCCTATCAGATGAGCGGGTGTCAATAGTGATCGCACCCAACGGTTATGGGAAGAGCAGGATGCTCGGCATCGCTCATGCCATGATGGCCTTGGACCTGGGCACTCTCCTGGAGACGGACTTCTCCCAAGCCAGATTGACGATGAATGACGGAAGTTGGCTGACCGCGATCCGTGAATGTCCGGCAAAGGATGTTGTGGTTCGCTTCAAGTTCGCGCACCAGGGCGAGGAGGGCCTATTCGACACCGCTCCCTTATTAGCGGACATGGACGAAAGCGATCGCAAACTGAGGGCCGAAGTGAGTGAACTTGCGCGTCTTGACGAAGGTGGCCGGGTACCCAAGTACCTCGATCGAAGTCATGGGATCGAGATGTCATTTGTACAGGCGTTGCTACGTTACCAGGATCGTTTCAATGACGGTCTTGAAGAACGTCTGCCACCTCAGGCCCTGATCGGACTCATCGATTCCTTACCGATCGTCCGCGTGTCGACCCAGAGAACATTGCAGCATGAATGCGCCTGTCCAGTGGACGGCGAGCCTGGACTTCTTTACACCTATATCTTCACCCCGACCGTTCGCGATATGTCCGAGGAGGTGTCCAAGACGATCAAGGTGGCGAGAATGGAGGGGGGCACCTTGCTGGCCGAAGCCGAAGGTCAGGCACTCGCGGGATTGTTGGAAGCGCTGGTAGAGGGACGATGCTCAGGCGGAGATGAGATCGGGTTGAAAGATCGACTGATGAAGGTCAGACATCGCATTGGAAGATCGATGTCAATGGGACTGATCGACGCTTTTCAACCTGAGATCCCGACATCCGGAATAAAAATGGATGACCAGGCAGTCTGTGCCATAGATCTCTACCTGGACAGGCTTGAACCGATTATGGAGCGATTCGATTTTCTGACCTTGAGATTGGAGACACTACTGGAAACGGTGAACTCCATGCTGCTATTCAAGAGGGCATGGGTTGACGAGAGTGGATTCAGGGTGGAGATGGATAACGGTCGCATCCTGTCCATTGAGGAACTCAGCGCCGGAGAGCAACAGCTTCTGATAATGCTCTATAGCCTCATGTTCCGCACCTTGCCGGGTTCGGTGGCCATAATTGACGAGCCAGAGATATCGCTACATGTGGCTTGGCAACAGAGGATGGTCCCTATACTGATGAATGTGGCCGATCTCATGGATATTCAAGTGATATTGGCCACCCATTCGCCCCAGATCGTACATGATCGATGGGATCTAACCGTACAACTGGGGGAGTGAATTAGTGCGACGGAACATCGGGGCCCAGGACATAGCGAACGAAATATGCATGAAGCGCATGGTGGCAAAGGATGTCTTTGTTATCGTCGAGGGGAATACTGACATCAGGCTGTATGGTAAATTCGTGAGACGGGACGTCTCCATGATCCCTGGCCATTCCAAATCCAACGTACTTTCAGCGATGAATGAGCTATCGAATAGAGGGATGAACGAGGCGATGGGGATCGTGGACGGTGACTTTGACCGGATCCTGGACATCGAACGGGAGATCGTCGATGTGTTCCACACTGATACCCATGACCTAGAGACCATGATCATCCGGTCCAGAGCGCTGGATGCAGTTCTGCAGGAGTATGCCAAGGAGGAGGATGTGCGCCGGTTGGAACTGGCTCGGGGAAAAGGGATCAGACAGTTGTTGCTTGAAGCGGCAATGCCATTAGGGGCGTTGGTATTGATCTCTGTAAGGGGGGGATTGGGGCTTCGCTTCAAAGGATGCCACTTTGAGAAGTTCATAGACCGTTCCTTACACAACGATCTGGATTCGATGATATCTGATGTGCTTCACAATTCGAACTTCCACGTTACCATTGACCAGAAAGAGCTGAGAACGAGACTGGAGAGGGAATTGAAAATGGGCCACGACCCCTGGCAACTAGTCCGCGGACATGATATGGTATCGATACTGCTGATCGGATTGTTACGATCGTTCGGGGATTATAATGCCAGAGATCTGGACAAGGGGGCACTGGGCGGAGCTCTTAGACTTGCATACAGCTACCAAATGTTCTCCCGGACCGAATTACATCACTCGATGACGGGATGGGAGCTACGGCACGGGCGCGAGGTCCTGGGAAGCATCAACGATGCGTCTGGATCTCTCCCTTCAAGGGACATCGCGGATCCGGACAGCGTATGATGGAAAGTTGGCGATAGTATCTAAGGAATCGATCGCATCCAGGGCAGCGATAGGCTTTGGCCACTTCTTCTACAGCATCGAGGAACTCCAACACTTCTGTGCTTGAGATGGCCATGGAGTCTGGGTTGTCATGGGATAGCATGTTGCCTATTGACCTCTGCGCCTCCAGATGGGCGTAGACCTGAGCGTAATCCTTATCGAAACGCTCGCCTCCGATAAGATCTTGGGTCCGGGTTCGGGCTGCGATCAACATCTCCTCCAATGTATATCGGGGGATCCTCGAACCACCCTGATAGGTCAACTTCGCCTCAAGATTCAAACAGATGTTGGAGAGTGTGCACTCAAGATACTGACGTGTGGTGTTTCCAGCCGCTCTAATGTCGCCCTCGGCCAGGAAATGTCTTGCCCTTTTACTGTGATCCATGGGGAAGGATGCCACCGGGCCGGTCGTCTCATCCCATTGAACAAGTACCACATCCACGAAGGCCGGGTCGACACCATGCGCTCTCTGGGCCCCACGCAGCTGTTCGAACCATATTCGATCATGGGTGGTCACTATCAATTGATGGTCAGGAAACTCCGAGACCAGAAGATCGCTTACCCTGGACCTGTGGCTAGCGTCCACGGTGGTCATAACATCATCCAACACCATCAATCTAGGGCCATGATCAAGGCTGGCCACATTGGAAAGGAATATACATAGAGCCAGTGAGTCCAGGTGTCCTTCGCTGAGTTTCGAGCATTCGTTGCCTTGAAGCATGGCACCGATCACCGACATTGCCGAAAGGTCACCAGGATGCAGATGTCGGTAGAATCGCTCGATCTTGGTGGAAATGATTCCAAATCGTGTGGTGATGAATGTCAATATCCTTGTGGATGCCTCATCAGCTGCTGTTCGGGCCATCTCAGCATCCTTCTCAGCACGGTTCAGAGTTGAGGCCTGGCCATCGGTTCCCCTGAGCCATTCCACCGTGGCTTCCATTGACTCTGCAGTCCGCTCCAAATCAAGACAGGTGCATAGTTCGCTGTCCATGCCCAATAAGGATCTCATCATCATGGTCCTCCGGTTCTCTGTGGCTCGGACGAAGTCCGCTATCTCTCGGCGTCGCAGGACGAACTTTCCTTTACTGGACCATTCGTTCTCGTCCAATCCGGAGGGCAAGGTCCTTCTACCATCGACCGTTGATAATGTATTCTCAAGTCCACGGAATCCAAGTTCGACATGTCCGTCACCGACACCGTTCACCGCGTATTCGATCGCATCCACTATAGATGATTTTCCGGTGCCGTTCTCTCCGACCACGACGGTGCCCCCTTCCCCGATCGGCAGGTGGAATTCCTTTATTCCACGAAATCGAATGACATGTATCAAATCCAATCTGTGTTCCTTCAATCCTCATTCCCCCGAACCATGTTGCCTTCCATAGATTACGACCTCATACACACCCCTCATCTTCATCAACCTGACAATGGAACCGGCCATAGGTCAACTTGCTGGAGAGATAGGATGTCAAATGGTTGTCCACGAAGTTGAAATAGATGAAGGCGTAGGCCACGGCTATGACGCTGTTGAAAATGAAGTAGCCTAGCATCAGCTCAGCGATATGCTCCAAGCTCACCAGATCCAGGCTCCACTTGAGGATGATGAATACCGTGGAAAGGGTGATGCCCACACTGATCACTCGATTTTGTATCCCCTCCCATAGGATATAGTCCCGGGGGCCTCCATGAACTCGTAACCCAAGGTTCTTGTAAGCAAACCAGGGCAGGATCAGCAGAGGCAGGAATATTGAGATCGCAGAGGATATGGCCACAGTTCCGTAGAGGGTCTCGCCCCTCAGGAACAGGGGGTTGAGGGACACATACACTGCCATGATAGCGGCGAATACCAGATTCCATATCACTGCCACCCTCATGCATTCCCAAGGGAATATAGCGTGACCTGGATTTGGTTTTACTAGGACGCAAGACGTATCAAGAACATTCGGGGTTGAGAATATCCACGCTACCGCCCGGGTTCCGAACGGATCATTGCCATCCCATTTCAGGGATCTGATGCGTTCCACCACATGTGGAAGCGTGAACCTCTGTACTGGGGCCAATATGCCAATTATGCCGAAACCCAGTATCAACATGAAACACTCTATTGCCATGGTCCATATACTCACCAGAGCGATCATCTCGATCGGATGGTCAAAGTGTGGATGGCCCATGCTTAGAACGATATTGCCGATCCGTAGATCGATCACGAACAGGTCCGGGAAAGGAGCCGAAAGCGCCCCGAGTACGAGTGCCATCACCAGCATCAATACGAATACCCAACCCAAACGCAAATGGTCGGCACGATGGAACAACGAAATGAAATATGCCCCCATCAAGAAAATGCTCATGACCATTAAAGTCAGGAATTCATCTACTAATCCGGCGAGTGTCAAACCTCCGGTGAAGGCCAAGTGCCCGAATGATATCAGGAGCAGGACTCCCATGAGCGCCAGAATGCCCACTATCAGTCGACGATCGCTCATATCCTGGCGCGCAATATCACTAGCGTTGAACCTCCACGACTCATCTCCACCTGCCAGCTGTACATGATTCAGTTCCATTCCATCTCCCTGAAGGCGGTGGCGGGGATCGTAAGCTCGAAGACCGCGCCGTCCCCTTCGATCCCGATCTCGGATATGGTTGCCCCAGTGATGCCCATGATCTCCCTGGCCAGGAATAGACCGAATCCGGTGTTTCGTCCATAACCCCGGCTGAATATCCGCTCCTTGTTCCTATCAGGTACACCCTGTCCATCATCGATCACCTTGATTATGAGTGTCGACGGGGAACGTTCCAGATCTACCCTGACGCGCTCTGCCCCGCCCGAATGAATGGACACGTTGCTGAACAGGTTCTCGAACACCTTAATAACCATAAGGTCGGCGAATATCTGATACTTGACCGCATCGGGCGATATATGCAGTCCCAGGGTCGACTTTGGATCCCACGCGGCCATGATCACATATTGAAGATCCTGCCAACGAGGTGCGTTCATGCCCATCGTCCGATACTCCCGTGTGAACTCAAGGTGCTTCTGTATCATTCGCGCATTCTCGTTCATCCGGTCCAGGTACTCCCTAGATAGGGAAACGTCATCGAGACTCTGCCTCATCAGGACCATATAACCTGTGAGTATTGTCATCTTATTGAGTATGTCATGTCGGGTGATGCTATCCAGCAGATTCATCTTCCTGTTCACTGACTCCAAAGCATTCTGATATTGCTTCATTCGAGTGGTGTCGATCGCCAACCCACGCAATCGGATCGGTATCTCATCGTCGTCCCTTGCGGTCACTTTTATGATGGCCCTCCACCATTGATGGTGACCACGTTTATGGATCAAAGGAAGGATCAGATCTATGTTCTCCTCCCTCGAGGACATGAATCCCTCCATCTTGCTCATGAATTCGGGTAGTTCATTCGGTGGAACGAGCAAGGTAACCAACCCCATGAGGCCTTCACGCTCCAGTATTCGAGCGAATTCCTCTCTGCTGTACCCAAGTTTGTTGGGTAGGAGCGGATCGTGGGCCACCTTGCCGCTTTGCAGGTCATACTCGAATATTATTAATTCCATGCCTCTGGTGGCGAAATCCAGCAGATTCTCGCCTAGATACGCCCTCTGCTCGGCGATCACGGTGGCCGTTCTGTCCGAGATTATCATTGCACCATCGTCGCATGTACCGACCATGTATGCATACAGCCATTTGGTACCACCCTCATAACGCAGTTCGTACAAGCCCCCGTCCCCGTTACAGGCACATCCGATGATGTCATCTATCGTCATCGGATTTCCCCAAGCATCATCAAGGGATGTTCCGTCGAGATGTATCATCATCTCAGATGAACGATCTATGCGTAGCAACGACTCCGCTGTCCTATTGATCCAGATGATGCTCCCACCCATCAGACGGATGACGCCATCTTCCAGACCGTCTAGGAGATTTTCTACCCCGTTAACATCAGCTGGTACTGGCAAGACCGATCCTCCGTTCGATCCATTGTTGTGGGTAAGACCATTCTTGGTCTCCAGCACCGCCCATACCATTCCCATCGTTGACCTGGCCCGCAAGGCCAGACCTTCTTGGCCGTCCACCATCCTTACCATTGAGATGTCGTCCAGTGTATCGATGCTTATCGAAGCGTCCAACGCCATCGGTATCCCGTCCGTGCAAGGCCTGGTTGAACGTATCAACTTGCCCTGTTGATCCAGAACGGTCATGTTCATTCCCATGACCTGGCATATGCTCCAAAGCGTATCCAGATGCGGATGGACCTCATCATCTGACAGCGCGTCCATCATACGGAATGATGCGGCCTGCATATTGGTGCCTGGAACGTCCAGGTCCATGACATGCAACTCGAATCGACGGGGTCGCCCTTTGCGGTCCTGGATCAGCAAGGGGGTCGCAGGTCCTGGCTCGGACAGGGAATTGGCGATGATGGATGACGAACCTTCATATCCAAGCATACTCGCGGGATTCTGACCTAAAAGCTGGTCCCGGGTATAACCTGTCATCTGGATCGTGGATTTGTTGCAGTCGTATATATGACCATCACGAAGCAACATAAGTGGCTCTGGAATAATATTGAACATTTGTCTCCTTATCAACTCGGCCTCTGCTATCTTGTATGCCGTCTCTCGTGCGGCCCCTGCCATACGAATAGCGTTGTCAAGACACTTGAACTGGACCACGGGATCGCCGCCCTTCTGAATATAGAAGTCAGCCCCGTTAGCAAATGATTCGATGACGACCTCGTCCCTATTAAGGTCGGTGAACACTATGAAAGGTATGTTCATCGACTCTCGAAGGAGCCTGAGCAACTCCAGGCCGTCCATGTCTGGGAGGATGAAATCGGACACAACCACATCGAAGTGTTCCGATCCAAGCATCTCGAGGGCTTCGGAACCCTTGCTGACACAATGCACTGACATGTCGTTCGATCGATGCAGGAAAAGTTGGGTGAGCTCTCTCACCGACTCATCGTGATCAACCAGCAGAACCTTCATACACCATCGCCCTCGTGCATGTGAATCGACTATGGACCATATACGGTTTTGCTCATTTCTTGAGTGCATCCTCATCGATGACGTGACTAAGACCAGCCTGCTGTTCCAACATAGATATCACCTTAGATGCGACATCGACGGCATCGGCCACCACCCTTATGTCAGCCATCTGCATGATCGGCGCCTCCGGATCGAGGTTGATGGCCACCACGATGTCTGAGGAGTTCATACCTACTCGATGCTGCAGGGAACCAGATATGCCGAATGCGATGTACGCCCGTGGAGCGATAGTGATGCCACTCTGGCCAACTTGACATCCTCGTTGCATCCATCCCGCATCTGCCAGAGGTCGAGAACAGGCCAAGGAGGCGCCCATAAGGTACGCCAGACGTTCGAAAATGACCATATTGCCGACATTTCCCACTCCACGGCCGACGGCGATGACCACCTCGGCCCCGGCAAGGTCCGATGTCTCCTTAAGCTTGGAACCATCGATCCAGATGACCTGCCCCCGTGGAAGTTCGAGGTCCCGTGACTCGATCACGGGAGGCGGAAGTGAGACATCAGAGATTATCGCCCCTGGCCTCACTGTCGCCATCTGCGGTTGGGTAGAGGAGACGATAGTGGCCATCAGTTCGCCTCCGAAGGCCGGTCTGGTCTGCTGCAGGATGCCAAGATCGTCCACGTCAAGGGCGGTACAGTCCGCCGTCAATCCCACCTCGAGCCTGGCTGCCAGACGTGGAGCTAGTTCCCTCCCTTCCGGAGTGGCAGATATGAGGAGGATCGAGGGGGCTGCATCTCGCACAGCCAACTCCATCGCCTGGACATGTCCCTCCATCATCATAGGGGTGAGATGATCACATCTTAGCACCAGCACCTTATTGGCTGGCACATTCTCTAATCCCATATGCAGCATCCTTTCAGTGGTGATGACCATGGTCGACTTCACCCGCATCACACTGGCAAGTTCGCAGGCCACCGATGCCAGACCGATCGATGCTTGGGACAGTCGACCATCACGGTCCACTTGGCCCCATACCATCACAGGGCCTTCGATCGAAGATAGAGCGTCTGATATCCCGATCGCACCTGTGGGACATGCCGCCTCGCATGCCATACAACCTGTGCACCCCGTGCCTACCTTTGGTAACCCATTCACCATGGTCAAAGCATTGAACGGACATGCGGTCACGCATTGCCCACACCCATCACAGAGGTGGTGGTCGATGTTAACCAGCTTCCTCACCTCGATCGAGATGGGCCGCTTCAAGCACCATCGCGGCCCCCTCCTCGACATTCATTATGATGATGCCTTTACGTTTGACTTCAGGCGAGAACAGACGTACAACTCTGGTTGCCGATCCTTTGGAACCGACCATCGCCGGTGTCAGACCGATATCGACCAGTGAGATCGTGCTCACCTTCAATTCCCTTGACCGCAGGAGATCTGAGATCGAAGGTAGGCGTCTGATCATAGACCCTCGACCAACGGCGAGTAGGGAGTGGGCTGGAACCAAAAGACGATCCATATATTCACCTGATGATCTCATCACCTCGATACCATCCTCCACCCAGGTTGCTTTGATGACGTCATAGGCCACTGGGAGCCCCATCACCTCTGCGAGCATTCCCGGAACCTGGGCGGTGTCCCCATCCATTGCCTGCTTGCCAGTGAGCACCAGATCGACATCGGGAACGCAAGACCTGATGGCAGCGGCCAGGGCGATCGCGGTCGCTCTGGCATCCGATCCAGCCAGACCAGGATCTGCCAGGAGTACCGCACCAGTAGCTCCAAGTTCCAGGCAGCGTCTGAGAGCGGCCTTCGTCGCAGGAGGGCCCATGGAGATCGCGATCAGCTCGTCGTTCTCGTCCATTAATTGAAGACCAAGTTCCAGTGCGTTCTCGCAGTAAGGATTCAGCATGGCTGGAGCAGAACCCCTGACCAGACGACCGGTCTCCCGGTCCATGGTCACCGTACCGGGCTCTGGTACCTGTTTGACCAATACTACCATCCGGGTCATGGGCCCTCCACCATGTTTCCCGGATTAAGGTAACCTTTGGGGTCCATCGCTCGCTTGATCGTCAATATCGACTCGACTCCAGATTCACCATGCAACAGCTTAACGTGATCACGCTTAAGCTTGCCCACCCCATGCTCAGCACTCGGTGATCCGCCTAGTCGTACTGCTTTCCTGGCCAGATCTAGATAGGCTATTTGACCCCTTTCGAACTCATCCTCATCCCTCAGCAATATCTCGATATGCAGATGATTATCACCGATGTGACCGAATACGATGTAGTCGAATCCTTCGGCATCAAGACGTCGGTGGTAATTGCCCATCATCTCCTCCAAACGATCGTCAGGGACCGACATATCGGTACCTAGTTTGTATACGCCTGGATGCTTCTGTTTCAAATCGGA
Organism: Methanomassiliicoccales archaeon; assembly: GCA_030604065.1. Lineage (GTDB taxonomy): Archaea > Thermoplasmatota > Thermoplasmata > Methanomassiliicoccales > JAUVWO01 > JAUVWO01. The sequence goes on from JAUVWO010000017.1 coordinate 20,296, forward strand.
GATGAGACCGAAAACCGTCTCTGGCACCGCGTGCCTCACACGCCTTAGCCTCTCGATCTCCCGGGCCTCATGGGCACACCAGGTGCGATCCAGATGAGTGTCACAATCTCTGCCGATCGCCTCCAAACTGGCCATTCTATCATCAATGGAGCCATCCATGGCTATCTCGAAGAACAACACGGGGCCTTGATGTGGCAAGGGAGGAACATCGAGGAAACCAGGTTCGATCTCCATACGGCGGGATATCATCAACATGCCCCTGGCGTCGATGTACTCTATGAAACCTGGCTGTAACACCGGGTCGTTACGCATCCGATCCACCATCTTCAGCACCTGGGCCTCATTGTCCAGGAACATCATGCACGTAAGCTGCTCTACCCTTGGTAATAGCCACAGGTCGATCTCCACCACCGTACCTAGTATGCCTTCGCAACCGATGAACAGATCGATCAGATCCATCGGTCTGGATCCGAAAAGTCCAGTGGCATTCTTGACCCCCTGTACCAATGATGGCTTTGGAGCGGTGATCGACACCGTTCTGGTACCCTCTATCGTAAAACTACCATCCTCGCTCACAACCTGCCCGCGCTCTAT
>JAUVWO010000061.1 GCA_030604065.1 Methanomassiliicoccales archaeon
CCAGCAGGAAACCGACGAACACCAACGTCGCCAGGGCCAGATCCACACCGTCGAACGGACCCATTCCAACGGGTGCCCGGTTCACGTCATAATAGATGTAGGTGACCAGTAGCGACAAGGTGAACGCCATCGCCGTGGAGATGGTGCCAATGACCTCGATCACGCGGGCGTTCGTGTCCTTCGTCTTCGTGGGGTTGAACCGCCTTTGGATGCGGGCCATGATCCGATTGGCCGACCAGTTTATCACAAGTACGATAAGCATGAGCACGATAGCCAGGGCGAACAGGGCGTAGTAGTGGGTGGAGTTCACCGCCACCTCGCCCATCTCCAGCGCCAGGGTTCCGGTGATCGTCCTGACAGGGGAGAACATATTGTAGATCGGGTCAGGTATCTTGGCCACATTACCAGTCACCATGAGCACGACCATGGTCTCGCCAATGGCCCTCCCCATACCTAGGATCACCGCAGCGGTCATGCCGGACAAGGAGGCGGGAATCACCACTCTGCGTATGGTCTGCCATCTTGTGGCGCCCATAGCGTAGGACGCCTCCCTGTATGAGCGCGGCACGGCGGTTATGGCGTCATCGGAGACGCTGATTATGGTGGGTAGGGCCATGAACCCTAGGATGATGGAGGCACACAACCAGGTCTGACCAAATGGCTCATTGAAAGTGTCCGCCAGCAAGCCCGACAGGATCGCCAGCCCGAAGAATCCGTATACCACCGAGGGTATCCCAGCCAGCAGCTCGATGATGGGCTTGAGTCCGGCTCTAAGTCGCCCGGGGGCTAGCTCGGCGATGAATATGGCCGATGCTATGCCCAAGGGGATGGCTATGGCCATCGCCCCTATGGTGACCAGCATGGTGCCAGCTATGAGGGGTACCGCGCCGTAGGCGTCCACTGATGGTCGCCATCTCATGCCAGTGAGGAGATCCCACAGGCCCACCTCCCAAAAGGTAGGCGCCCCATTCATCACCAGGAAGAATATGATCAACCCTACGATGATTATGGATAGGGAGGCCACTATGACCAGGGCCCACTTCCAGCCCTTATCGATCAGTCTTCGTCGCCAATGATGAGGCCTGCCTCCTCGACCATCCATCGATCTTTTCTTCAATTGACCATCCCCGGAGCTGCGCTTCCCCATCATTCGTTATCGTGTCGGAAAGGGGCCTTTAGAAGGGCTTGGGAAGAGGGTTTGTAGGTTCTGACGCCAATTCAGCGGTCGATGCTCACCCCAGGCTCACCGGGATGAAACCCTCGTTCTGCACGATGGACTGCCCCACAGGGCTCAAAATGAAGTCTATGAACGCCAGGGTCGCGCCGCTGGCCGGACCGTCGGTGATCATATAGAGCGTCCTGGCGATCGGGTATGCCCCAGAGACCACGTTGTCCACAGAAGGCGCGACAATGCTCCCGTCGATATCGATGCTCATTGCATCGACAGAATCGTCCACATAGCCCAGTCCTAGATAGCCAATGGCGCCAGCGGTGTTCACGACCGAGGTCTTGATGCCCCCGTTGGAGTTGTCCAGTCTAACATCATCAGAGTACTCGCTGTCACCCATCGCAGCATCATCAAAGGTATCGCGGGTGCCTGACCCATCCTCCCTGGCAAAAGGCACGATCTCCAGGTCGGCGCCTCCTAATTGGGCCCAGTTGGCGTAGGTGCCATTGTATATGCCCTCGATCTGAACCATGGTAAGCACGGTCACGTCAACATCGTCGTGGGTTATGATCGCCACACCATCCTTGGCTATGGCGTGCACCACAAGACCGGGGTACTGGGCTTGCTCAGACGACTTGATGTCGCGGGAGGCCATGCCTATGTCGGTGATGCCCTGACCTACCTCATTCACACCGGTTCCGGAACCGCCGCCGGAGATGATTATCGCCACGCTATCATTCTGATCCATATACTCAGCCGCGCAGGCATCGGCAATAGGGAACACCGTGGTCGAGCCTGACATGCTTAGGACCTCCTTATCCTCGCCACCATCGCCCATCATAACTGCTGCGAAGGCTGCAATTACGATGATGGCCACTACCGCGATGTCCAGAATGCTCCTATCGTTAAGATCCACATTGAAACCTCTTGAGCCTTCAAGAACAGAACTTAATATATACCTTTTCGAAATATGATATATTCTAATACTATGTGAATATATTACTATATAGATTGTTTATTCATCTAAAATATACGGCATATGAGGTTCAAGTATGGATATACGCAAAGTCCAGATGACCGGGGGGTCATCATTCATAATCACCCTTCCCAAGGACTGGGTGAATCGCATGGGGGTTGAGAAGAACGATTCCTTGGGCATCATCCAGCAGAACGATGGCACCCTGTTGATAACCCCGGAGGCCAGCAAACGGTTTGAGCGCACCAAGGTCATCAATGTGGATGATATAATCGACGGCGCCTATCTGTTCCGACTGCTGGTGGGCGCCTACGTCATGGGCTTCCATCAGATACAACTGCGATCATCCAAACGCACATCGCCGATGGTGCGGGAGAGGATCAGGGATTTCACCCAGACAGCAATGGGATTCGAGGTCATGGAAGAGGATAGTCGTGAGATCGTTCTAAAAGACCTCCTTAACCCAGAGCAGATGCCATTCGAACGCACCTTGGGACGTATGATCACCCTGGTCTCAAGCATGCATCGTGATGCCATCCGCTCGTTTCTAAAGAAGGATGTGGATCTCGCAGAGAACATCGGATTCCGGGACAAGGACCTGGATCGACTGCACTGGCTCATATCCCGTCAATACTCAATGATGATGGAGGATGTTACCATGGTTGGCCGCATGGGGGTGGGCAGGCTGGAATCGCACATCTTCTACCTGCTATCCCGCATCCTAGAGAGGATAGGCGACCACGCGGTGCGCATATCCAATGTGGTCCCGCGCCTGGTCAACGAGGAACTGGAAGCAAAGACCCTGGATCACATCTCACATCTGAATGAGGAGAGCATGTCCCTGTTAGAAGACATCGAGAACGGCTGGAAGGAAAACGACATCCGTTGTATCAATAACATAATCGCCAAGCTCAATGGACTGCATGACCGTATTGCCGAGGTCGAGTGGAGCTCCATGAAACTTGACACCGAGACCGCGATCTCCCTGAATCAGATCACCTCAAGCATGAAAAGGACCACTGACTATTCAACCGATATGTGCGAGACCCTCATCAACAACATGATGCGCAGCAATGGTGAAGTAAAATAGAGATGAGCGCCATTGGGCCTCCATGGGCATCCTACCCGACCATGAGATCCTCAAGGAGATGCGACTTGGCAGACTGGGCATCTCTGACTTCAGCGACAGGAGCCTGACCCCCAATGGGTACGACCTGCGCATAGCCGAGATCGCGGTGGACGGGGAGACCCATCGGTTCGGCACCGTTATCGTGCCCCCTGGGACCATGTTCCACGTATCAACTATCGAGAATGTGAGCTTCCCTAACGACATCTGTGGGCAGCTGTGGCTAAGGACCACATGGCTGCGACGCGGGATCATGGCCGGTTTCGGGAAGATCGATGCCGGGTTCAATGGTACCCTTACTCTGGCCGCATACAACATATCCAAGGAGGCGGTGGAACTGCCTATAGGGGGGCGTTTCGCCCAGATGTGCTTCGAGCGGCTCAGTTCCCCGGCCGAGTTCACCTACGAACGACGCAGCGGAAACTACCAAGGGCAGCGCGGTGTGACCCTGGAATCGCTCAAGCAATGACCAGATCGACCGCGTACACGCCCATGGTGGGCGAGTATGACTTCATCTCTTTCATCCTGTTCACCCGCAGAGGCCTAGGCGACGATCCAAGCACCCGTTCCACCACTCTGTCTGCGTCATCCCTCTCGCATATGAGATGGAGATGTATCATTCCGCCATCCTTCAACCGGGGAACTGCATAGGGTATGAACTCATGAGCAGAATGAGGCAGGTTCATGATGATACGGTCCGCCATCGGCAGACGCAATATCTCGGACCTGGCATCACCCAGCACCGGTTTCACCGTGCGAGCGTGGTTCAATTCGACGTTGCGAACCATCAACCGATGAGCCTCGGGGTTCAGATCGATGGCGTATACCTCTGAAGGACTTGCGTGCCTGTCGATCATCAAAGGGAACGGCCCTACCCCGGCGAACATATTGATGACCACCTCACCTTCCCGCACCAACGATGCTATCCGCCGCCTCTCTATGGCCAGGCGCGGATTGAAGTATGCCACCGAGGGGTCCACGTGGAGCCTGACCCCGTACTCAGTGTGCATCGTCTCCAACGCCTCCCCCGAGACCAGCTCAAGCTGTCGGACCCTCATCTCCCCTGACACCCCTCGATCCACTGCCACCGCCTTAAGGTGTGGCAGGACGCCACGCATCGCCTCAGCGATCCCCTGGGCGTGAGGGATGAGTGCATCGTCCAACCGGACGATGCCCACGTCCCCTATCACGTCGAACGAGCTGGGAAGCACCTCCATGAGCTCCGGGTCCAGCCGCAACAGGCTGCGGTAGTCGGTCTCGCGACGCTTCACCGGTTCCAACTCCGCCTCCGTCAGCGGATAACCTATGTCGCCGTCCCCGGTCACCGGGATCAAAAGATGATCGCCCTCTCGCTGGATGCGGTGGTCCAGATCCAACAGGCCCAGCTGCATTATCCATGACCTGGCCTCCTCCCCCTCCTTCAGGGGCACCACCGCACAGAGATGCCTCATGAATCTCCATACCTTACCGTCTATTTATCTTGGCTAGAAAGGATATTAAACGGTCACGGCATCGAAGGGTCGATGAGCGAACCAGAGCTGTTGTTCGTTGGACTTGGGCTCAGCGGGGTGGCCGGAATGAGCGTTATGGCGCTCGAGGAGCTGCGAGGCTGTGATCAGATGTTCGCAGAGTTCTACACATCAACTCTGATCGGCGCAGACGTGTCCCAGCTGGAGGCGACGATCGGCAGGCCTATCCGCATCCTCAATCGCGCCCAGGTGGAGGAGTCCAGCGAGCTATTGGATGCTGCCCGAACCGGCAAGGTGGCCTTCGTGACCGTCGGGGACACCATGGCCGCCACCACCCATGTGGATCTGAGGATACAGGCGGAAGAGGACGACATCCGCACCCGGATAATCCACGGGGTGTCGATATTCTCCGCCAGCGCATCGTCCTTGGGGCTTCAGCCATACAAGTTCGGACGGACGATCACCCTCCCGTTCCCTGAGCCGGGATACTACCCCATCAGCCCCTACGAGCACATTCTGGAGAATAAGAATAGGGGGCTCCACACTCTGGTGCTCCTAGACATCCGCGAGGCCGAGGGACGGTTCATGACCGCGGCCCAGGGGATCGAATGGTTGCTGGGTGCCGAGAATATCGCTGGTAAGGGACTGTTCGATGCAAATTCGCTGGTTTGCGCCTGCGCCAGGGTGGGTTCGGCCACTGAGACTGTAAAGGCTGGTCGCCCAAGTGAAATGAGGGATGTTGACATGGGGCCACCGCTACATTGTCTAGTGGTCCCTGGAGACCTTCATTTCATGGAGGCGTTCGCCCTGGTCCGCTTCGCTGGTGCCCCTGAAGATGTGCTAAGGGACCTGTGAGTAGCCCAACAGCAGAACGATACGAAACTTGCCCCCCTCACCGTCACGAGCAGCGAACCTTATCCGGGCCAGTGGCATGATCCTACCCAGCATGGTGGCAATGAGGCGGTGATCCAGGTCATCAAGGTCATCAGCATAGATCAAAGCGATACCGGCGGTCACCATCTCCAACGGGAAATCGAACCAAGGCGACCGGAGCGCCTCCTGAAGCGCCACCCTCTCCCGGTTCCGCCCCTCGGCCGACCCGTAACCGAATCGGACCTGGGAGCCAAGCGGGAAGTCTTGCCTGAGGTTCTTTAGATCGTCTACAGTCAGTACCCTCTCCAGCTCCATATGGGTCACGGTCATTATTCGATCCATCACCCCAAATGCCCGTCGCAGGGGAAGGTCCGGCGCCAGCCTCAGCAAGTGATCGTTAGGGAACGTGATGGTGTTGTCCGATCGCTGGGTTTTGGATTCGAGTGCCTTGAGTGCCAGCTCCATCCTGCTAGAGCTCTCTACCGAGAATGGGAGGGTCACCGAGGTGACCACTATCTGGGCATGCTGTCGGCACAGGCTCGCCAGCACAGGGGTGAGATGACTTCCAACACGACCCCCAAGACCAGCGAAGATATAGACCAGGTCTGCGTCGGTGACGAATTCATCCACCTTTTGATACCATCCGGCCCTTAGGGACGTCAATGTCCGAGGCTCAGTGGTGACGATAGAGGCGACGTCATCCTCGGTTAGACTCACCGTGGTCCACGCACCACCATTCAGATCCAAAGGGGTTCCGATCACCAACCGCTCGAAAGTGGACTCAGCAACGGCGTTGCATCCGGCGCCGCCCACGCCGATCACCCTCACCCGAGGACGGACCTTGCGGCCCGAGCCCAGGAGCAGCATCTCGGTACTCATTATAGCACCATATCAAGCTCCCACGATTTAGCGTTTTCATGATAAGGGATATGCACATCTAGATGGGATGACACTTCGGACACCTCCACGAGGATCCTCAACATCACCAAGGTATCGCGGGATGACGTGGATGTGGATGTGCTCGACCGTCTGGCCAGCGGCCTTGCCGATGTTCACCCCTATATTCATGCCGTCCGGTTTCAATCGCTCTTCGATCGTGATCGTGCATCGCTCCATCATGTCCAACATCGCCCATTTCTCTTCCTGGATGGCATCATCGAGGGTCTGGATGTGTCTGAAGGGCACTACCAACATATGGCCATCACTGACAGGGTAGGCATCCCATCGAGCGTAGCAATGACGGCTCTGAATGATCATCTCATCATCATTGGGAGAGCAGAATGGACAGGTCAGTTGTAACACCTCTATGTTTCCATTGCCCCAGCCACTATTTCAACCCTCTTTCGGCCCTCCGGGGGAAACCTATTCAATACCCCTTTGCGATGGTGGATGGGACACATGTACATTGGCAGGGTGACTGGTCAAAAGGTCCTCCAGACCCGTTTCAGGGCGGAGTTCGATGAGAAGGTGCAAGTGGGAGAGATGCTCGTTGTGGAGGACTCCACCGGAGACGGCATGTACCTCATCCGGGTGAGCGATGTCGAGCATGGGGCAGAGATGGACGGCGAGGAGTGGATCATCAGCACGGCGGGAAGCGCTCTGAGGTTCGATCAGGAGGGCAGTGGTTTCGAACCATCCCGTCATCGCCAGAGGATGTACTCCATGGTGAGCTGCGTCCCTCTAGGTCACATTCACGATGGCGGGTTCCACAAGACCAAGACCATTCCGGCACACTTCTCCATGGTTCGCAGGGCCACCAGCGAGGACTACCAGTTCCTGGAAGGATACATGGGCGATCTTGAGGTGGGAAGGCTCCGTTCAGGAGACGACGTATTGGATATGGCTGTGAGCATTTCGGGCATTTCCATACCTCATCACATGGGTATTTTCGCAACCACCGGCATGGGCAAGAGCAATCTGATGAAGACCATCGCCCTCAGTTGTATGAAGAGACGAAGATACGGTTTCCTGGTGCTGGATCCCCACGGAGAGTACTACGATGGCGGAGAGGCTGGGAAGAAAGGATTACGTGATGCCAGGATCGAAGGAGGGCTTGAGGTGTTCTCATCCCGTCGGCTAAGCGGACCGCACAATACCCTCAGGGTGTCAGCCAACGAGATCGAAGTGGCTGACCTGGAGAGTCTGTACGAGTTCTCTGGCGCCCAGCTAGAGTGCCTGCAGGCAGCCCAATGGCGCTATGGGAATAGCTGGCTTGGAGAGTTGCACCGCAAGGAAGTGGGCACAATCTCATCGGAGCTCGGTGAGCGGTTCCACGAGGGCTCCATCAATGTCATCAAGCGGCGCCTCGAGAATGTGTTCCGCTTTGACCTTGTCACCACCGATCCGAAGCTCTCGGTCACCGGCACCATCATCGATGCGCTGCATTCTGGAAAGGTTGTGCTCGTGGACACGTCAAACATGTTCGAGGCCGAGGAGCTGCTTGTCTCCACCGTGCTCTCCCGGGCCATCTTCGAGCACCACAAATCGATGTATAGTGATGTGAAGGCCTTCGATTCGGTTCCGCCAGTGCTGATCGCCCTGGAAGAGGCGCAGCGTGTGTTGTCCGAACCCAAGGGAAGCATATTCGCGCAGATCGCCCGAGAAGGTCGCAAGTTCAGGGTCGGTCTATGCGCGGTGTCACAGCAGCCCAAGCTCATCGACAACGAGGTGATCAGTCAATTCAACACCTTGTTCATACTAGGCCTCTCGGACAAGAATGACCGTGACATACTGCGCAACTCGGCCAAGCAAGACATCGCCCAACTGGACAATGAAATACAGATGCTGATGCCGGGGGAGGCGCTGGTAGCATCCCCGTTCACTCCGTTCGCCATACCATTGAGAGTGCATCTATACGAGGACTACGTGCTCTCGGTCGAGGAGGGCCGTAGTACTCAGGCCCGCCGGGATACCGATTTCTTCTGATATGTTCGGTGACGCCTCCCGTTGTGGTTATAAGCCTATGAGGCGATTGGTATGATCGCATGAGGATAGCCCACCTATCGGACACGCATGTAGGATATGGCGCCTACAACAGAGTGGACCCCGACACGGGGTTGAATCAGAGAGAGATGGACGCCTATCGATCATTTGGAAGTGCCGTTGACCGGATCTTGGATATCAGACCCGATGCCGTGGTGCATTCCGGTGACCTGTTCGACTCGGTGCGTCCCTCTAACCGGGCCCGGTCCGCAGCCATGGATCAGCTTTTCAGGTTGTCGGATGCCGGCATACCCACCGTGATAATTGCTGGCAACCACTCCACGCCCAGGTTGAGAGAGACGGGCAGCGTGTTCCGGCTCTTCGAGCATATACCACACATATATCCAGTGTATCAGGGCAGATACCAGACCATAGAGCTAGGCGGAATGACCGTGCATGCGGTGCCGCATGCGGAGCCAGAGGCTATAAAGGAGGCGCTAGAGTCGGTCGAGCTGAATCGACGAGGTGAGAACGTGCTGACCTTGCATGCCGGCATCGTCGGTCTCCAGGTGTTCAGAATGAACGAGTTCAACGAATCCTTCGTCAATACCTCGTATCTCGACCCCTCATTCGATCACATCGCCCTGGGTCACTTCCACGGTTGCGTCCAGATCGGAGAGAACGCCTGGTACTCGGGATCGACCGAGCGCCTCTCGTTCAAGGAAGCGGAGGAAACG
>JAUVWO010000060.1 GCA_030604065.1 Methanomassiliicoccales archaeon
GGCGGGTTGTCCACCGGACCAGCAACGTCACCTCTGCGGATGTCATTCTTTCCGATGCCGCGCACGTTGAAACCGACGTTGTCGCCAGGCACGGCCTGAGGCAGCTCTTCATGATGCATCTCGATGCTCTTGATCTCGCCCACCTTATCGGAGGGCTGGAACGACACCTTCATGTTAGGCTTGAGCACACCGGTCTCAATACGACCCACAGGCACGGTTCCGATACCAGTGATGGTATACACATCCTGCACCGGTAGCCTCAGAGCCTTGTCAGTGAGCTGCGGAGGCACGGTAAGACTGTCCATCGCATCTATCAGATTGATGCCGGAATACCAAGGAGTGTTGGCGCTCTTGCTGGCGACGTTGTCGCCCTCGTAGGCTGAGGTGGGCACGAAATGAATCTCGGCCGGCTTGAAACCTACGGTCTTGAGCAGGGCCTCCATCTTGGTCTTGCAATCATTGTACTTGGCCTCGTCGTACTTTACAACATCCATCTTGTTGATGGCAACGATGACCTGTGCAACACCAAGTGTCCTAGAAAGGAACACGTGCTCCTTGGTCTGGGCCTGGGGGCCTTCAACAGCTGAGACCACGATTACCGCGGCGTCTGCCTGGGAAGTGCCGGTGATCATATTCTTCACGAAATCCCTGTGACCAGGGGCGTCGATGACAGTGAAGTAGTACTTGTCGGTCTCGAAGCGCTTATGAGCGACATCGATGGTCACACCACGCTCCCTCTCTTCCTTAAGGGAGTCCATGACCCATGCGAAGGCGAAGGTGCCCTTGCCCTTCTCCTCTGCTTCCTTCCTGTACTTCTCAATTACGTGTGGCTCGATAGTACCGGTGTCAAGCAGGAGTCGTCCTACTAGGGTGGACTTTCCATGATCAACGTGACCGATAACTACGAGGTTCATGTGAGGCTTCTTAGATGCCATGTCTATTCCTCCTACTACGTCTTCTTAAGCCGTTAATTCGACTTCATACTATGTTTTGTATTAAAGGTTTTTGAGCCTATGCGGAATAGTAATCCGCCTCATAGGGCTCTGGCTTCAGGCCCTTACGGGTCCTGATATCACCCACGATCTTCAACTGGAGCTCTGAGGGAGTCTGAACGAATCCAGCGTTCTCTGTGGACCACAAAGCCCTCCCCTGGGTCGCTCCACGGATGGCGCTGGCAAAGCCGAACATCTCGGCTACCGGCGCAGTGGAGTGCACCACAGCGTTCATGCCTTCTTGCTTGATATCATCGATTATGCCACGCCTGGACTGCAGCTCCCTCACGGCATCGCCCATATAGTCCTGGGGCACATTGATGAATACTTTCTGAACAGGCTCCAGCAGGATCCTGCCAGAAAGGCACATGGCGCCGTACACACCGGACCTCACCGCAGGAATTACCTGGGCTGGACCTCTGTGAATGGCGTCCTCGTGCAGTTTGGCGTCACGCAGTACGACCTTGACCGCTCGGACACGCTCGTTGGCCAGGGGGCCTATGTTCATGGCCTCCTCGAAGGCCTGCTTGGCCAGCTCCATGGTCTCGTGCAGGTACTGAATGCCTTTTGTAACATCGGTGAACATGTTGTTGTTCTTGAACATCACCACACCCTTGGCCTCGTCACGGCTCATGCCGAGGTCCTGGAGCTGTCTCTGCAGCCCCTTCGGGTCCTTGATCTTGCCCTCGATCGCGATATCGCCCGCCTTGATGGCTTCGACGACGGCCTCTTCCAAGGGCTCGACGGTGAAGTAGAACTTGTTATGCTTGTTAGGGGACTTGCCCTCGAACTGAGGCGACTTGCCTCTGACGGACTCCCTATACACCACTATGGGCGGGGAGGCCTTGATCTGGATCCCATGTTCATTGATGATCCTATACTCGGTTATGTCCAGGTGCAGTTCACCCATTCCAGAGATCAGATGCTCCCCGGTCTCATTGTTGATCTCCACCTGGATAGAAGGGTCTGCCTTGGCCACGGATCGCAGGACCTCGACCAGCTTAGGGAGGTCCTTCATGTGCTTGGCCTCGATGGCTTTAGTGACCACTGGCTCGGAGTAATGAGATATCTTCTCGAAGGGCTCCATCTCCTTGAGAGAAGACACTGTGGATCCGGCAATGGCATCCTTGAGACCGCTGACGGCGACGATGTTGCCGGCCTCGACAGATTCGACCGTTATCCGGTCGGCACCCACGGACATGGATACCGTCTGCACCCTCTGTGCATTGGGCATACCGCTGACATACAACTGCTGACCCTTCCTGATCGATCCTGAGAACAACCTACCGACGGCTACCTCGCCAGCATGGTGATCGACAATGATCTTGGTTACCATCATAGCCACATCACCATCGGATTTGCATTCGATCATGGACTTTCCAAGGTTCGAGTCCAGGTCGCCCTTCCAGATGATAGGTATGCGTAGCTTCTGTGCCTTGAATGGATCATCAGTATGCTTGATGATCATGTCAAGTATGACCTCGTGCAACGGGGACTTCTTGGCCAGGGTCTTCTGGTCGTCCTGATTGCAGTAATCGAACACCTCTTTGAAGGATATGCCGCTGCTCTTCATATAAGGCACAGAGACCGCCCAGTTATTGTAGGCTGAGCCGAAGGCGACGGTGCCATCCTCCACCTTGACCTGCCACTCCTTATTGAGAGGAGCGGGGAGCTGGGAGGCGATGCGCTGGTTGAATTCGGTGATGATCTTAGTGAACCGCTCCATCATCTGCTCGGGGGTCACCTTGAGCTCGTTTATGAGCCTGTCGACCTTATTGATGAACAGCAGGGGCTTGACCCTCTCCTTTATTGCCTGTCGTATGACAGTTTCGGTCTGGGGCATCACGCCCTCGACCGCGCAGGCGAGGATGATGACGCCATCGAGGGCCCTCATGGCCCGGGTGACATCTCCGCCGAAGTCCACATGGCCCGGCGTATCAATGAGATTGATAAGGTATTCCTGTCCGTGGAAGTCGTGCACCATGGATGCGTTGGCAGCGTTGATGGTGATGCCGCGAGCTTGCTCCTGCTCATCGAAATCAAGCATGAGTTGCTTTCCAGCCAGCTCCTCGGACATCATACCTGCGCCAGCTATGAGGTTATCACTCAGGGTGGTCTTTCCGTGGTCGATGTGGGCCGCGGTGCCTATATTCCTGATGAACTCTGGCGTCCTCATCAACTGAGTGGCCTTTCTGATGTTGTCCTCCTTTCGTCCCATGTTGCAACCTCCGTCATCACCGGGCCGACTGGGCCACTCGCTCGATCTCCTCTTTCTTAGAGACAGCGAAGCTGGTCATCTCACCCTTGGAAGCAAGCAACAGCTCGTCCGCGAGACAGACCGCTATGGTCTTCTTGTTCTTGAAGGAGGATTTGACCGCGCCCTTGGAAATGTTCCTCAGAGCGATGTCTAACCTGCGGCTAGGTGAAACGTCAACCGCCTTGGGCACAGATATACCTCCGAACTGGAGACGAGTGATCTCCTCTCGGGGCGCAGAGTTCTCCAGAGCCTCGACCAGGATCTGTAGCGGGTTCTTCTTGGTCCGCTTCTCCACTATCTCGAACGCATGCATGACGACCATGAAGGACTTGCCCTTCTTACCAGTGTAATCCTCGGTCCTCATAACGTTGTTGATAAGACGCTCTACGATGGAAATATTGGCCTTGCCAAACCACCGGTTAGCGTGCCTACCGCCTGAATGAGGTACGGATGTTGGGGTAAGATCTATGTACTTGGCCAGTCCGCCGTCTCGGCTGACGACCTCGGTAGAATCGTACTTGCCGAAGATGAGGACGCTGTTAAGAGTCTTGTTGATATCATCAGTCATTGACATCACCGCACCGGCTTCTCCTTCCTACCGCGAACCATCTCGTTCAACGAAACATCGTTGACCTTGATGACCTTGAAACGAACACCTGGAATATCGCCGTAAGAACGGCCCATACTGCCACCGATGCCCTCAATGAGAACCTCGTCATGCTCGTCTATGAAGTTGATGGCGCCGTCACCGACCGCGAAGGCGGTGATCTGTCGCCCATTCTTGATAAGTTGGACCTTGACACACTTTCGGATGGCGGAATTGGGCTGCTTGGCCTCTATCCCGACCTTCTCGAGGACGATCCCCCTGGCCTGGGCTGAGCCCTCCAGCGGGTCCGCTTTCTCCTTGAGCTTGAGAATCCTCTTCTTGTAGGATCGGTCATTCCATCGAAACTTTTGCCGATCATTCTTGAGCTTTCGAGCGGTATACAGACCTCTTGCCACTATTTCACCTCACCCTGAAGCGTTGCCCCATTAGTATTGTCATATTTAAGCGTAAGGGTTTGTGAACCCCGCTATCAAAAAGAGCTAACTAGCCAACCTATATAAAAGTTTGTCAGACGATTACGGTATCGCCAGTACTAATCCTTTACAATCGGTGAATATATTTATCAATATAGATCGCATACCTTAATACGGGATGGGATATGCGTAGCACTCGCGGTTTTCAGGAGAGCATGGACCGTATGGGCACGGCAGTGGGTATCATTTGGGCGGGAGTCATCCCTGGACTCATGGCCCTGATGATGTATGCGGCCCTGTTCATGAAAGATATTGTACCGGCCACATTCCTGCTTATAATAGTGGTATCGGTCTCGATGCTGGCACCGGCCAAGAAGATGCACGACGAGCGTTTCAAGGAGTGGGGCGATCAGGTTCGCTCAATTAATCTCATTGCTTCCTTGGGCGGCATGCTATACATAGCCTTGATAGGACTTTTCTCTGTGACCATGATCAGCATGCACCAAGGACACGAGGTGGGGCTTGGGATAATAGTCACAATGGGTGCCCTACTAGGATCCCTGATCTCGGTCATGCTTTACGGCCTGTACCGCAAGAGAGGCATGGCCAGCAAGCAGCGGCGGTTCTTTAATAAGAAATCTCGGGTTGTCGAGTCTCGTTTTCGTGACTGGTTGCATCGGGCCAACATCACCTATCGCACCACCCGCAAAGGCATGGGTACTCGTATAGACCTGCCTGATTGGCAGATGTCGGTCCTGTTCAATCCTCTGAGCGAAAATACATCCGAGGTCGTCATCGATAACTTCGGTCGCGACGCTGCGATCGAGAGGTCGGTCAAGGCAGTCCTTGGGGACAGGCGCTAGGCCCGCCCCCTTGATTCCCCAGAGACCAGCGCTGTGGCGATGAGGTGGGCCATCCTCAGTGGTTCAGGAAGAGCTCCACAGACCACCATCGCCCTTATCATCCTAGCGGCATCCTCCACCGCCATCCCTGCCACCGATACCTGTAACGGGTTGTGACCGGTATCGACCGGTGTGATCTCATGGGATGTTATCAAAGAGAGACGTCTACGAGCATCAGAGAATCGGTTCAACAGGGCGACCTCCACCGACGCCATGTCTGGCAGAGCCCTAGTGACGGTCACACAAGGTACCCCCGTGCGCTCGACCACTTGATCAATGTCCACGATATTGAAGCCCCCGAGTGCGGCTCCATCTATAAGCACCATACGCACCTGTTCACGGTAACGGGTTCCCTCGACCATACGGACCACGGCATCGGTGGCATCGTCCCCGTCCACTGTACAATGGTCGACGATCACTGCCTCCATATAATTAGGTGAACGCACCAGTACCCCGACCAAGGTCACCTGATCATCGGAGAACGAGAAAGAGGAATCGTCGATGGCCAGAACCCTTATGCCGGATTTCATCGAATCACATCAGCGTCAGATCGCCAGTGACCTTGTCGATCGTGTCCTCAGGCCCAGGCCCTATGCCGATGCAGGTCATCGTGCCTGGGGGTATCTCGGTCAGGCCCGCATCAATAATGACCGATGTGGTCAGCCCTAGGAGCTCCGCCCTATGCTTGAGGTCGAAGAGATCCTCCTTGCTGCTTATCTTGACCACCACTTTCTTCTGCCCCTCATCATACCAGGCCTTGAACCACTTAGAGTTCTTCTTCTTTGAGGCGAAGGCACAGTTAACAGCGGCATGGGCAACCTGAGCGGCGGTCTTGCCGGAGGATAGCTTGATGTCCCGCCTGACCGCTATGACCATCTTAAACCTGAATTCACTCATTCCTGCTTGGCATCGAGTTGGCCGATTAATAATTTGCGGGATTGGGAAAACCTTGAAATGTAACCATCACCAATGTTCAACCGATGTCCAAGATGGAAGACATAGATCTCTTGTATGAACATTCAGCCTCGGGGGACGATGCATCAAGGAAGCGTTTCGAGCACCTGATCCAGAGGCTGGTCTGGGACATGAGGAACGAGGGCATCCGGGTGACGCTCATGGATCGAGAGATGGAGGGAGTTGGCAGCCGTCTGCTGGTGAACGGGGAGGACGCCAGGGATATTATCGCCGATGCGATGGGCGCCGACCCCTGTGAGGGTTGCGACGTTGATCCGGGTAGTAACTGCTCATGCACACCTGAGAACTGGGATGGGATCTGGGTGGAGAATATGCCAGAGCAGTGGCTCCAGATGTCCATCGCCCGCAGGATTTGGACAGACACAAGGTGAAAGGTTTAATACCGGTCTTCATGTGGGCCACTCATGTTCGAGCTTCTGAAGAGGGATGGGCTGGCGCGGATCTGCAAACTTGAGACCCGCAGCGGAGTTTTAGATACCCCAGCCCTTTTGCCAGTGATCAACCCGCGAATGATCACCATTTCCCCTCGGGAGCTGTACGAGGAGTTCGGATTCAAGAGCCTGATCACCAACTCATATATCATAAGGAACGACGCTGAGATCAGCCGCAGGGCGCTCGAAGAGGGTCTGCACCAGATGCTTGACTTCCCAGGAGTCGTCATGACCGATTCCGGGACGTTTCAATCCCACATGTATGGTGAGGTCGATGTGAAAAATGCGGAGATCATCGAGTTCCAACGTGACATAGGCTCGGACATAGGCACGGTCTTGGACATATTCACCGAACCCTTCTGGAGCGAAGAGAAGACAGGAGAGGCTGTGGATGTCACCCTTGAACGTACAAGGGAAGCCACGGGGCTCAGGGGAGACATGCTAATAGCTGGCGTGGTCCAGGGCAGTATCTATCCCCACCTTAGAGAAAGGTGCGCTCGTGAGATGGCGTCCATGGACGGGAGCGTTCATCCGGTGGGCGGTGTCGTGCCGCTCATGGAGCAGTACCGATTCACGGAGCTCGTTGATGTGATAGTAGCATCAAAGAAAGGTCTGTCACCAGACCGACCGGTACACCTTTTCGGTGCCGGTCACCCAATGATACTGTCATTGGCCTCACTCTTAGGATGCGATATGTTCGATTCGGCATCCTACGCCAAGTTCGCCAGGGACGACAGGATGATGTTCGTGGATGGCACCATGAGACTGGGGGACATGTCCGAGCTTGTGTGCGACTGCCCTGCCTGTCGAGGCCATGACCTGAACTCCCTGAGGTCGCTTCCACCCAAGGAACGGCTGGAAACGATAGCGCGCCACAACCTCTACGAGCTTTCCAGGGAGATGCGTCAAGTGAGGAGGGGCATCCTAGAAGGTAGCATCTGGGAGCTGACAGAACGTAGGTGCCGCGGACACCCGGCACTACTTTCAGCACTGCGCCGGCTAGCGAATCACGTCGAGTTTTTAGAGCGATTCGAACCCGTCTCCCGGGACAACGCCCTGTTCTACACCGGCACTGAGACCCTTGACCGCCCAGCGATCCATCGATTCCATCAGAGGGTGGCAGAAAGGTACGAACCAGTCGGCGATGCCGTCCTCACCCTCCCTGAGGCGGGGAAGCCGTACTCCCGTGTGCTGTTCGAGGAGGCCAGACTGATGGACGTCGAGACCATGATGATCATGGGTGCGTTGGGGCCGGTGCCTCTCGATCTGGATGAGGTATATCCCATAGCCCAGTCCGTCACTCCGGAGATGGATGAGGTCATGGTCACCCGGGGTCAAGCCACACTCGACGCTCATCTGCGGCAATGGGAGCTCGAAGAGTCCAGCAGCGAGGTGCGGAGCGAGGCTAGCGGGATTGACCCAGATATTCGCAGGGTCCATGCCGTTGCCAACCATCAGTTCGGCGCGGGAGCTGGGACGGCGCTCCTAGATGGCGATGTTGCCCTGGTCAAGAGCAGGAACACCAACAAGGTCAGGAATGTGCTGGTCGATGGCCGTCATGTGCTGTCCATGAGGGCGCCTGACGGCATATTCACACTTAAGCCCGAGGGGGCCATGGTATTACACCGCCTGTTCCCCTCGCCCCGAATGCGAGTGATCGTGCACGATGATGCGGTGCCATTCAATCGAGAGGGTCGCAACGTGTTCTGCGGATTCGTAGTGGACTGTGACCCAGATATCAGGCCCATGGAAGAGGTGATGGTGGTGGACGGCAAGGACAACCTGATCGCCATCGGCCGAGCAACCATGACCCGGGATGAGATGTTGGCCTTTGATAACGGTGTGGCGGTTAAGGTACGTGACGGGATGGCCTCATAAGGCTCCGGCGTCAACCGCAACCTGGAGACAGGACAATAGATCATCTACCGTGTGGAGGAGAGCCATAGGCGTATCAGCCTCCATGCTGAGCACCAATGAACCACCCACCACCCGAGCGTCCACGAACTCCTCGTTATCCGGCCCAATGGCCTCTAAAAGCCTGGAAGCATCCGGATCCGGCATCTCGATGACCAAAGACAGCGACATTTCACCCCTCCTCGGGAATCGGCTTGTCCGGGGTCACACCGTAGTACCGGGTCCGCGCCCGACCGAACATGCACCCTTCCGGTCCAGCCTTCTCAAGCCCCTTCCTCTGTTTCTCCATCGCACTAGGGTCGCCGGCACGCGCCTTCCTGCAAATCGGACATATGCTCTCGCAGAATATGGGTCTTCGACCCTTTCTCTCACTCAAGTAAAATCACTTCCGTGACTGAAATGACATATTTAATCCTTACAGATTGCCATTTAACACCCGGTTGTTAATCATATCTCCACCAGCCGGTAGTCCTGGCTGCCCAGACCGATCCTCTCTCCGTGCTCCAGCTGAGTTCGAGCCCGGCTACGGGGGAACATGGCCAAGAACTTGTCCTCCCCAGGAGGAAGTTCTGATCCTAGGCGGCTGTGAGCTAGCCCGGTCTGCCCATTCACCAGGTCCATGCACGCACGGTCGATGGCCACGGGATCGGTTGACGCCAGTATGCCTATGTCTGGAACTATGGCATACTCACTGCCCCCCGCGCAGTCGCAGTACGGTGTCACATCCATAAGGAAGTTGATATATCCCACCTCCTTTCCCGCCACTACGCCTATCGCATGCTCCAC
>JAUVWO010000125.1 GCA_030604065.1 Methanomassiliicoccales archaeon
CACCAGACATCATCGTCCATGCTCTTGACGGGGAACGACTATCCCCGAATCACGTGCCCGCGATAAGGGATCTGATGACCAGGGCGGACGCGGTCCTGATTGGACCCGGCCTGGGCCATCATCCAGAGACAGTGGAGGCGGTCCAGCAGATCATCTCCGATCGATGCCCCCCCTTGGTGTTGGACGCAGATGCACTGAGAGCAGTGGAAACTGGTACTCTCAGCGGCAAGGATGCGGTGCTAACTCCGCATCGGGGCGAGTTTGCCCGTCTTTGCGGTGAATTGTTGACCGAAGCGAAGGAGGAGCGCATGGAGCATGTAAGAGCCATAGCTGCCCGTCTGGAAACGGTGCTGCTGGTCAAAGGGGACGTGGACTTCATCAGTGACGGCGTTCATGTCAAGCTCTGCCGAGATGGCAATCCTGCCATGACCGTAGGTGGCACTGGCGACGTCCTCGCTGGCATAGTGGTGGCACTGTTATCCAAGGGCCTCACCCCGTTCCAGGCCGCCAGACTCGGTGCTTTCATCAGCGGATACACCGGAGACCTGGCCTTCGAGGCAATGAGCCACTCGATAATAGCCTCGGACATAATTGCACACATACCAATGACTTTCAAGAAACATATGGAGAATAGGGACTTATGATCATAGCTATTATTTCTGACGTGCACAGCAACTTCGTCGCCCTTGAAGCGGTCTTAGAAGACATGGGCGAAGTGGATTGCATAATTTCCGCCGGTGACGCAGTAGGCTACTACCCGTTTCCGGATATGGTACTAGACGCTTTTAGGTTCCACGGGATTCGCAACGTGATCGGCAACCAGGACTATCACATCGTGCTGAAGATGGCGGGTAAGACCCCCATGTTCGATGCCTTGGTCCCTGCGAGTGCCGAGAATCAGGACTATCTCAAAGATGCCCCCATGAAGCTAAGATTCGAGGTGGATGGTCATAGATATTCGATCTTCCACGCCGCCCCTAAAAGCCTCTCCAGAAGGATATTCGAAGACGAGGTGGAAGAGTCGTTATTGAATGAGGCGGAGTCCGACGTGCTCATTTTGGGACACACCCATATGCCTTTCATCAAACGGTTCGACCAGGGCTTGGTAGTCAATCCGGGTTCGGTCGGCGCCCCCAGGGATGGAGATGCCCGGGCCTGCTATGCTCTATTGGACACTGAGACAATGTTGGTGGACATCCATAGGGTCTGGTTCGATGAAAAGAGACTAGAGGATGCCTGTATCTCTCTACAGATACAGCCCCGACACGGAACTCTCAAGCTCACGTGGGAGCATTAGCTATTTGAACCAAACCGATGAGTCGAACATGATGAGCGCGATGCCGATCGTGGGCCGCCCCATCCTGTCTCTAAGAGATGAGGGGATACTGGTGGTCGGAGACCTTCACATAGGAGTAGAGAGCGGCCTTGGGGCCAGGGGGATACATGTCCCATCGCAGACGTTCATGATGGAAGAAGAGATCGCACAGACGGCTGATGGACATCAGCGACTGGTTGTCATCGGCGACGTCAAACATCAGGTTCCTGGTTCCACGCCTCAGGAACACAAGGAGGTGCCACGATTCTTCGAGTTGGCGCTTAACCTGTTCGAACAGGTGGACGTGGTCAGAGGTAACCACGATGCAGGATTGGAACCTTTTCTTCCCGAAGGGGTCATCGTGCATCCCGCATCTGGTCTAAAAATAGGAGAGCTGGGACTGATTCATGGACACACATGGCCATCCACCGAAGTGATGGCCTCCAAGCTGATGGTAATGGCCCACAATCACCCAGTGCTGCAGTTCCGTGATGGGGTTGGACATCGAAGCAATGAACCATGTTGGGTTCGGTTCCACAAGACCCATGATCAAGGCAGGTACCTGCAGATACCTGAGGAAACGATACTGATCCCAGCACTCAATAGGGCATTGGGCGGCTCACCGGTAAATCTAGAAGGGCGAAAACTGCTTGGCCCCCTATTCCGCAAGGGGCTGTTGGATCCGAGTGATGGCATCGCCTACCTGTTAGATGGAATGAAGGTAGGCAAGGTGGGCGACCTCATGGTGCCTGCCAAGGAACGCAGGAGCAAATCCGGCAGGAAGCGACTCCGCTAGCACCTCACCTCCGATCGTAGTATATGTTCTTGCTAGTCGCACTCAGGGGTATGCCCATCACTATCTTGGACTCCATCATCCCAAGGTCAACGGCTGCCACCCCCATAGAATACATTATCCGGTTGTCCACACCAAGTATCGCCGCTGTCTTGACCGCCGACCCAAGGGCCACACCCAGATCTAGGAGTCTTAGAGCACAGCTCGGCCCCCTGAATGGACCCTGCGTCTGGTTAGACTCCATTTCTTTGCAATCAAATCCACAACCGTTACAGTGGAGTTGGAGTGCAGGGTGCTCCTTCAACCCTAGCAACAGAGCGCACTCCGATGCGATGACATTATTGCCATCTCGAGTCATGAACGAGGGACCACAGGACTCTCCGATCTCGATCATCCGCTTCCCCAGAATTATGAGATCCTCATCAACGAGTATCTTGGCCTCTATGAAATCCTTGCCTGTCGCCTTTGGGGCGGTGCGGGCCGACATGGCCATCAGTTCGGCTGCCTGTAAGACGCCTTTCATACCTATGACAAAGAAGAGTGGTGTGAAAATATGTTTGCATACTCGAAACTGAACCCCCGATTCAAGAAGGGGTGGGTGATGATTCATTAATGGTATCGATGTTAGCGTCGTGGTCCCTTTCATCCATCCCCATCGCCC